>NZ_CP046226.1:300000-514699 GCF_012562765.1 Enterobacteriaceae endosymbiont of Plateumaris pusilla | reverse complement strand
CTTTTCATAGTCCAAATAAATTATATTTTAATTGATAAAAAATTAATAAAATTAAATTTATTTATTTATATTCTTTTTTATATATTCAAAAATATTACAACATAATTTTTTTATTCCAATATTATTTTTAGATGATATTAAATAATATTTTTTTATATATTTAAATTTTATTAATACTTTTTTTATATATATATCAATATTTTTATTATTTTTTAATAAATCAATTTTATTAAAAATTAACCATTGTTCTTTTAAAAAAAGATTTCGGTTAAATTTTTTTAATTCATTATTAATAATATTAATATTATTAATTATATTTTTATTAGAAATATCAACTAAATGTAACAATAAATTACATCTTTCTAAATGTTTTAAAAAATTTAAACCTAAACCTTTTCCTAATGAAGCATTTTTAATAATTCCAGGAATATCTGCTATGAAAAAAGTATTACCAATATTATTTTTAACAACTCCTAATATAGGTTTAATTGTTGTAAATGGATAATTACCAATTTTAGTTTTTGCTTTAGATATATTTTTAACAAAAGTTGATTTACCTGTATTAGGAAGACCTAACATTCCTACATCAGCTATTAAAATTAACTCTAATTTTAAAATTTTTTTCTCACCTAAACATCCTTTAGTATTTTGATAAGGAGTTCTATTAATAGAAGTTTTAAAATTTATATTACCTAATCCATATTTTCCACCTTTAACAATTAAAACTTTTTGATTATTTTTATTTAAATCTGCTAATATTATTTTTTTTTGTAAATCAATAACTCTTGTTCCTATTGGAATAATTAAAACTAAATCTTTTCCTTTTTTACCTGTACATTGATTTTTTTCTCCAGGAAATCCATTTTCAGCAAAATAATGGTTTTGAATATGAAATTTATTTAATGTATTAATATTATGATTTGTTAATAAATAAATATTACCACCATTACCACCATTACCGCCATTAGGTCCTCCTTTAGATATATATTTTTCTCTTAGAAAACTAATACATCCATCTCCTCCTTTACCTGCTGTTACAAATATTTTTGCTTCATCAAAAAATTTCACTATTACTCCAAATTAAATATTTTTAAAATAATAAATTTAATATATTCAAAATTTGATAAGTATTTTTTTTAAAAATTTAATTTTATAATAAAATATTATAAAAAAATTATTTATATAGTTAATATATGAATATATTTTTTACGTTTTATTCCTTTAATTGTAAATTTCACTATTCCATTTTTTATAGCAAATAGAGTATGATCTCTACCACATCCTACATTTTTTCCAGCATGAAATTTTGTTCCTCTCTGACGTACAATAATAGATCCTGCTTGTATCTTTTCTCCTCCAAAATGTTTTATGCCTAATCTTTTAGAATGTGAATCTCTACCATTTCTTGAAGAACCACCAGCTTTTTTATGAGCCATAAATTATACCTCTTATTTAATCTCTAAGTTTTAATTTTAACTATTTTAATAGTAGTTACAATTTGACGATGTCCTTGTATTTTACAGAAATGTTTTCTTCTATGAAATTTAATTATTTTAATTTTTTTATTTCGTTTATGAGAAATTATTTTAGCTTTTATTAATGCTCCTGTAACTAAAGGTTTACCTATTTTAAAATTATTTTTATTATGTATTAATAATACATCATTAAATTTTATTTCTTCTCCTATATTACCTTTAATTTTTTCTAATTTTATAATTTGACCTTCTATAACTTTATATTGTTTTCCACCATTATTAAAAATAGCATACATGTATATATTTCCTTATTTATAAATATGTTATATAAAAAATATTATTTCAATATTTTATTCTTTGAATATGTGCTCCTAAATTAGAAAGTTTATTTTCAATATTTTCATATCCACGATCTATATGAGAAATATTATTAATTATAGTAATTCCAGAAGCAATACATCCAGCTAATACTAAAGTTACAGAAGATCTTAAATCTGTTGCCATAACTTCAGCACTAGAAAGTGATTTAACTCCTTTACATTTTAACATATTATTTTTTAATATTACATTTGCACCCATACGTATTAGTTCTGGTACATACATAAAACGATTTTCAAAAATATTTTCTTTAATTATACTAATACCATTTGATACTAAATTTAACAATGCAAATTGAGATTGCATATCAGTAGGAAATTTAGGATAAGGACCTGTTGTTATATTTACTGATTTTGGTCTCTGACCATGCATATTTATGCTACACCAATTTTTTCCAGTTTTAATTTCAGCACCAGTTTTTTTTAATTTTTGTAAAACTATATTTAAATCATTAGGATTAGTATTTTTACATAATATTTTACTTTTACATATTGCAGCTGCTACTAAAAAAGTTCCTGTTTCTATTCTATCTGATATTATAGTATAAATACCTCCTTTCAATTTTTTCACTCCTTTAATAATAATTTTATTTGTTCCTACACCTTGTATATTCGCACCCATTTTATTTAAAAAATTAGCTAAATCTTTTATTTCTGGTTCTTTAGCTGCATTTTCTATAATAGTAATACTACATGCTAATGTAGCTGCTAATATTATAGTAATAGTCGCTCCTACACTAACATTTTTCATACGTATTATTTTGCCTTGAAATTTTTTTTTTATATATCCTTGAATATGATTTTTTTTTATATTAATTTTTGCACCTAATATTTGTAAACTATTTATATGTAAATCGATAGGTCTATTACCAATAGAACATCCTCCAGGAAAAGCTATATTTACTTTTCCAAGTCTTGTTAATAATGGACCTAAAATCCAAATTGAAGCTCTAATTAATTTAATTAAATAAGAAGGAGGATTATATCGTAATAGACTACTAGAATCTATTCTTAATGTTTTTTTTTTCTTAATATTGACTCCTAATTTTATTAAAATTTTAATTGCTATATCAATATCTTTTAATTTAGGAATATTTTTTATTTCTATTGGTTCTTTAATTAAAAGTGACGCAAATAATATTGGTAATGCTGCGTTTTTAGATCCAGAAATAATTACTTGTCCTTTAAGTTTTACAGGTCCTTTAATAATAAATTTATCCATTGTAATTATTCTCTATAATAAAAAATTTTAAATATTTAAAATAATTATAAAAATTAAATTTTAAAAAATAAATATTTAATAATTTTAAATTGAAATTTAAAATTATTAATAATAAATAGAAATATTTTTTATATCTATAATAAATAATAATTTATTAACGTTTAGAAAATTGAGAACTTTTTCTAGCTTTTTTTAAGCCTACTTTTTTTCTCTCTACTTTACGATCATCACGAGTAATAAATCCAGCTTTTCTTAATTCTACTTTATAAGTATTATTATATTTTATTAAAGCTCTAGTAATTCCATGACGTATAGCTCCTGCTTGTCCTGAAATTCCTCCACCTTTAACTGTAATATATAAATCTAATTGATTATTAATTTTTAATAATTCTAAAGGTTGTAATACTATCATTCGAGATGTATTTCTAGAAAAGTATTTATCTAAAGATTTATTATTTATATTAATTAATCCATTACCTTTTTTAAGAAAAACTCTAGCAGAAGAACTTTTTCTTCTTCCTGTTGCATAATTTTTATATAAAATCATTATAATTATCCAATTAAATATTTAAAATATGATGTTTTTGAGCAGTATGTTTATGTTTATTCCCAGAATAAATTTTTAATCTCTTTAATATTAAATAACCTATTTTATTTTTAGGTAACATTCCTTTTACGGCATGTTTTATGACCCTATTTGGATGTTTAGTGATTAATTCATTGAATGATATTTTTTTTATTCCACCAGAATATCCACTATGACTATAGTATATTTTATTTTTTCTTTTATTTCCTGTTACTTGAATTTTTTCCGCATTAATTACAGTAATATAATCACCTCCATCTATATGAGGACTATAAGTTGTTTTATGTTTTCCCATTAAATAATGAGCTATTATTGTAGCTAATCTACCTAAAATTTTTTCTTGAGCATCAATAAGATACCAATTATGTTTATTTTTTATTTTATTTTTAAAATGATACATATTAAAAATTACCTAAAAATATAAATTTTATAATTTTAAAAAATAAAATTTATTTATAAAATGATTTAATGTTTATCAAACATATGATAATATTTTTAATTAGTAAAATCAATTTATCTTTATAATTAAAAGGTTTCATTTTTTATTGAAAATAATTAAATATTTATTGACTTTTAAAGTAAATTTAGATTAATATTATTGACTAAAAATTAATATTTTATTAATTTATTTAAATAAAATAAGTTAATTTTTTTATCCTTATTACTAATAATTTTAGTCATATATAAAAAATAATGTTATTTTTTATTTTATTGGTGACTTTATGAGTACTATTTCTATAAAAAAAAAAGAAGAAATTTTAGTAAAAATTTTTAAAAATTTAATTAAGGAAGAAAAATTTAGTACACAAATTGAAATTGTACATGCATTACAAGAAGAAGGTTTTAATAATATTAATCAATCTAAAGTTTCTAGGATGTTAACAAAACTTGGTGCTGTAAGAACTAGAAATGCAAAAATGGAAATAGTTTATTCTTTTCCTTTAGATTTAAGAGCTCCAAATACTACTAGTCCTTTAAAAAATTTAGTTTTAGATATTGATTATAATGATATTTTAATTATTATTCATACTAGTCCAGGAGCTGCTCAATTAATAGCTCGTTTATTAGATTCTTTAGGAAAATCAGAAGGAATTCTTGGTACTATTGCTGGAGATGATACTATTTTTGTTATTCCAACACGCTTATTTAAAACTATTGATTTATATCATACTATTAAATTTTTATTTGAACAAAATTTTTAATTTGATATTTTATTAAAAAAATCGTTATTTAATATTAAAAGATGATTTTTTCATATATGGTTTTAAAATATTAGGTATTTTAATACTACCATCTTTTAATTGATAATTTTCCATTATAGCAGCTAAAGTTCTTCCAACTGCTAATCCAGAACCATTTAATGTATGTATAAAGATATTTTCATTTTTTTTTGTTTTATATCTTGCTTTTATTCTTCTAGATTGAAAATCAGACATATTAGAACAAGAAGAAACTTCATAGTATTTTTTTTTTGATGGAAACCATACTTCTAAATCATATGTTTTACTAGAAGAAAAACCCATATCTCCTGTACATAAAAGCATTTTTCTATAAGGTAATTCTAAAAGTTTTAATACTTTTTCTGCATGTTGTGTAATAACTTCTAATGTTTTTGAAGAATCTTCAGGACGTACTAATTGTACTAATTCAACTTTATCAAATTGATGTGTACGAATTAAACCTTTATTATATCTTCCGTAAGAACCTACTTCAGATCGAAAACATGGACTATGTGCTACAAACTTTATTGGTAATTCATTTTCTTTTATTATTTTATTATAAACTATATTAGTTAATGGAACTTCTGCGGTAGGAATTAAAGAATATTTATTTTTATCATAATATTTGATCGGTTTTACGTGGAAAATATCATCACTAAATTTTGGTAATTGTCCAGTACCATATAAAGTTTTATTTTTAACTATATAAGGAACATAAATTTCTTCATAATTATGATAAAAAACGTGTAAATCTAACATAAATTGAATTAAAATTCTATGTAGATATGCTATTAATCCTCTCATTACTATAAATTTTGATCCACTTAAAATAATTCCTGATTTAAGATCAATTCCATTATTTAATAACCCTAATTCTACATGATCTTTAATTGGAAAATCATAAAATAAAATTTTACCCCATTTTTTTATTTCTTTATTATCTTTACTATTTTTTCCATAAGGAACATCATCTGATGGAATATTTGGAATAGTATCATAAATATTTTTTATATTTTTTTTAACATCAATTAATTTTAATTTTAAAACAGATAGTTCATCATTAATTTTATTAATTTGAGTTTTTAAACAATCAAAATAATTAGCTTTTTTTTTTATTAAATTATTAGATTTATCCTTTTTTTCTATTTGTAATTTTTCTATTTTAATTTGTAATTTTTTTCTTTTTTTTTCTAATTCATTTATTAATTTTTTATTTAGAATAAAATTTCTTTTTTTAAGAATTTGAGATACATAATCTATATTATAACGAAATAAATTAGGATCTAACATAATATTTTAATACCTTATATATTTTTTATTTTCATGTTTTATGATAATAATGGATTATTTATATAAAATTAATTATTAATATTTTATATTAAAAAATATATTATTAATATAATTAGTTTATAATGAATAAAAAAATTTTAAAATAACTTTGGATGAAATTTAATAAAAATATTTATGAATAATATACAACATACAAAACTTTTAATTTTAGGTTCTGGACCAGCAGGATATACTGCAGCTATATATTCTGCAAGAGCAAATTTAAATCCAATTTTAATAACAGGAATAGATATAGGTGGACAATTAACTAAAACTACAAATGTAGAAAATTGGCCTGGAAATTTTCCTAATATATCTGGTAATAAATTAATGGATAATTTACATAATCATGCATTATATTTTAAAACAAATATAATAAATGATTATATATTAAAGGTAGATTTAAAACAAAAGCCTTTTTTTTTAACGGGAAATTTTTTTAAATATACATGTGATAGTTTAATTATTGCTACAGGAGCAGTACCAAAATTTTTGGGTTTAGATTCAGAAAAAAAATTTATAGGAAAAGGTATTTCTTCTTGTGCTATTTGTGATGGATCATTCTATTATAATAGAAAAATTGCTGTAATCGGTGGTGGTAATACTGCTATAGAAGAAGCTTTATATTTATCTAATATTGCTTCAGAAGTTCATTTAATACATCGAAAATCTTATTTTAGTGCTGAAAAAATATTAATTAATAAACTATTAGATAAAGTAAAAAATAATAATATTATTTTACATAATCCTTATATAGTAAAAGAGATATTAGGTAATCAGTTTGGAGTAACAGGAATAAAAATTTTTTCTTCTACAAATATAGAAAATTATAAAATAATAAATTTATATGGTATTTTTATTTCTATAGGAACTATACCAAATACTAATTTGTTTAAAAATTTATTAAAATTAGATAATAATGGATATATTATTACTAATCATATATCCAAAAATAAATTTAATTTTACACAAACTAGTATTTCAGGTATTTTTGCTGCAGGTGATGTTATGGATAATGTTTATAGACAAGCTATTACATCAGCAGCTACTGGTTGTATGGCAGCTGTAGATGCTCAAAATTATTTAAGGAAAAATTTTTAAATATTATAATTTCCTATTTTAAAATTTAAATATTTTTAAATATATACTAAATATTAGCGACTACGAAAAATTATTCTTCCTTTACTTAAATCGTAAGGTGTTAATTCTACAGTAACTTTATCTCCTGTAAGTATTCTAATATAATTTTTTCTCATTTTTCCTGAAATATGAGCAGTAACTATATGTCCATTATCTAATTTTACATGAAATACAGTATTAGGTAATGTATTTAAAACTATTCCTTGCATTTCTATATTATCTGATTTCGACATTAATGCGTTTCCTTTATTATTTATAATAATATTTAAATACCATCTTTATTATTTTCTATATTATTTTTTATATAATTCCAATATTTACCTTTTTTATTTACTAAATAATTATGATGTCCTTTTTCAACAAAATAACCATTATCCATAAAATATATACAATCCATTTTTTTTATAATATTAATGTTGTGAGTAATAATTATTATTGTTTTTTTTTTAAATATAGAAAATATTAATTTTAAAATATTATAAGACGTAATATGATCTAAACCTTCTGTTGGTTCATCTAATAATATTAAATTTCCATTATGTAATATTGCTCTTGCAATAGCTAATCTTTTTAATTCTCCACCTGATAAACTTCTTCCTCCTTCTCCCATCCATAATTCTAAACCTTGACTATTATTAATTAATTTATTTAATCCTACAAGATTTATAATTTTTATTAAATATTTATAATCGATATTACAATCATTTTGTTTATCTAATAACAAATTATTTTTTAATGTATCACTAAATAAATAGACACGTTGATTTATTACACTTATATTTTTTCTTAAAGAAGGTAAATTCCATAATTTTAAATTAATATTATTTAAATAAATTATTCCTTTAGTAGGATCCCAAGCTCTTGTTAATAACATTAATAATGTTGATTTACCACAACCATTATGTCCAGTAATAGCTATTTTTTCATTATTATTTATAAATAAAGATAAATTTTTTAAAATTAATAAAGGTTGTTGAGGATAATGAAAAGAAATATTTTTTATATTTATAATAATATTATTATTATATTTTTTTAAACATTTATTTATTTTTAAAAAATTTATAGTTGGTTTTTGATGTATAATCATAAAAATTTTTTTAGCTGACAATAATATTTCACTAATATTATGAAAAATATTACCTATAGGTAATAACATATTAGATAATGTAATTAAACAAAGTAAAAAAGATAAAAAATAAAACTTAGAATTAAAATTATTAAATAAATATAAATTACTATATATTAATAAAATTAATATATTAATTCCATTAATAATAATTATTATTGATTGTGATTGTGAATTATAATTATTTTTTTTATATTGTATTTTTTGCCATTGTATTTCTAAAAAATTAATTTTTTTTCTAATTATATTTATACCTTCAAATATTCTATATTCTGTTTGATAATATAAATAATTACTCATATAAAAATAATATTCATTTCTAAAATAAATATTATTTTTTCCTATTGGTTTACTTAAATTATAAAAATATATTGTATATAATAATAATGAAAAAAATAAAATTAAAAAAAGTATAATAGATAATATAAAACAAAAAAAACTTAAATTAATTAATAGAATAATAGTAGTTATAAATAAACTAATAATAGGAGATATAATCTGTATATATAAATAATCTAAAATTTCAATATCTGAAATTAATGTATTTAATATATTACTATTATTTAAATATTTAAAATTAGAAGGATATAAAGGAAAAATTTTACGGAGAATAATAATTCTTAAATTTTTTAATAAACGTAAAGTATTATCATGTTTTATAATTTTTTCAAAATATTTTGTAAAAGTTTTTATAATTGAAATTAATCTAATAATAGCTGAAGGAACTATATAATTATAACTAATATTAGTAAGCGTAAAGAAAAAAGTAGAAGTTAATAACCAACCAGATATAACTGATAAAAAAATAGTCATTAAATTAGTAATAATTGTTATTATTATACCAAAAAAAAGAATTTTTATATATTTTTTATAATTTTTTAAAAAATATAATAAGCATAACACTTAATTATTACTCCTATTTTACATATTTAAATTTTTTATTTAATAATTTTATTATATTTTATTTTTTCTATGATTTTTCCATTATCCATTTTCCATATTTGATGACAAAAATCAATTTGATATAATTTATGTGTTATCATTAAAATTGTTTTTGTATATTGAAAATTATATAAAGAATTAATAATATCTTTTTCACTATTCATATCAATATGTGCAGTAGGTTCATCTAATAATAATAAAATATGGTTTTTAATTAATGCTCTTGCTATAATTATTCTTTGTATTTGTCCTACTGATAATTTAATATTTTGTTCACTAATAATTGTATCTAAACCATTAGGAAAATCTTTTAAAAATTTTTGTATACCTGTAATTTTAATAATATTTTGTATTTTTTTTATATTAATATCTTTATTAAAAAATAAATTTTCTCTTATTGTTTTTGAAGGAAGACCAGAATTTTGTCCAACCCAAGATATTTTTTTATACCAATCATTTAAATTTATATTTTTAAGTTCAATATTATTAATTTTTAATGATCCATTATATGGTAAAAATCCTAAAAAAACATTAAATAATGTACTTTTACCACAACCACTAGGACCTATTACTGCTATATGTTCTCCATTAAAAATTTTAAATGAAAGTGGTCCTATTAATATATCTCCTTCTAAACTTTTTACTATTAAATTTTTAGCTATAATTATAATATTATTTTCATCAAAAGATAAATTATTTATTTTTAAATATTTTTTTTTAGGATGATTTGTTAAAAATTGTAAAATTAAATCTGCTGCTCCTATAGATTTAGATTTAATATGATAAAGTAATCCTAAATTAATAAAATATTGAAAATATTCAGAAATTAAAATTAATACAAAAAAACCATTAAATATTTTTATTTTATTTCCATAAAAACCTAAATTAATAATATTTAAATATGAAAAACTAAAATAAATAGAAATGGAAGCTAATGCAATAGAAGAAAAAAATTCTAAAACAGCAGATGTTAAAAAAGCAATTTTTAAAATTTCCATATTTTTTTTTCTAAATTTTTTAATATAAATAGTAATTTTATGAATTTCTATTTTACTTAAATTAAATAAACGTATTGTTTCTATACCTAATAATCTATCTAAAAATAAACCATTTAATATAGATAATATTTTAAAATTTTTTTTACTTTTTTTAATTGTTTGACTACCAATTATTATAATAAATAACATAGTAAATATACTAATTATTATTAATAATAAACTTGCAAGCCAACTAATAAATGATATTGTTACTAATATTATTATAGGAGATACAATTGATACTAATAATTGAGGAATATATTTACTATAAAAATCTTGTAAATTTTCAGTTTGATCTATTATAAGTGATAATATACTACCTAATGTTTTATTTTTTATATTCACTATATAAATTTTTTCAAATTTATCTAAAATTTTTTTTCTAATATAATTTTTTACTAATTGACTATAATCATAATTAATATTATTAATTATAATATTTAATAATGATCTAGCTATAAAACATAAAAATATTATTATACAATAATAAAATATTTTTTTTTTATTTTCTTGAAAAAATAAATATTGAACTTGAATTGCTAAAATCCAATTTTGTAAAATTATTATACTTGTATTTAAAATATTTAATAAAAATGAAAATTTTAATAATTTACTTGTAAATATACTTTGTTTTTTCAACCATTTTATTAATTTTTTTTCTTTATATTGTGTCATATTAACAAATAATAATTTATTATTATATTTAGTATATGATATATAAAATAAAATATAATTATTAAAAATAAAATATATAAATTTTTATTAATAAAATTATATATATTTAAAAGAAGCTAAAGGAGCTAAACCATTTAATTTTTCTTCTATTCTTATTAATTGATTATATTTTGCTGTTCTTTCTGAACGACTCATTGATCCTGTTTTTATTTGTCCAGCATTAACACCTACAGATAAATCTGCAATAAAAGTATCTTCTGTTTCTCCAGAACGGTGAGATATTATTACTTTATATCCTTTTTCTTTTGCTATTTTAATAGTAGATAATGTTTCTGATAAAGAACCTATTTGATTAAGTTTTATTAAAATAGCATTAGCTATACCAAGATTTATACCTTTTTTTAGAAGTTTTTTATTAGTTACAAATAAATCATCACCAACTAATTGAATTTTATTTCCTAATTTTTCTGTTTGGTAAGCAAATCCTTCCCAGTCAGATTCATCTAATCCATCTTCTATAGAAATAATAGGATATTTTTTTATTAAATTAGAAAAAAATTTAGTTAATTCTTTATAATTTAAAATTAATCCTTCACCTTTTAAATAATATTTTTTATTATGAAATAATTCAGAAGCAGCACAATCAATAGCAAAAGTAATATCTTTTCCTAAAATAAATCCAGAATTTTTTATAGCTTCAGAAATAATATCAAATGCATCACTATTTTTATTTAAATTTGGTGCAAAACCACCTTCATCTCCTACAGAAGTAATTAATTTATAAGATTTTAATACTTTATATAAATGATGAAAAATTTCTGATCCAATTTGAATTGCTTCTTTTATATTTTTTGCACAAACAGGTTGTATCATAAATTCTTGAATATCAAGATTATTATCTGCATGTTTTCCTCCATTAATAATATTAATCATTGGTAATGGCATTGTAAAATCATTAGATGTTCCATTTATATCAGATATATATTGATATAAAGGAATTTTTTTAAAAATAGAAGCTGCTCTAGCGTTTGCTAATGATACAGCTAAAATAGCATTTGCTCCAAGAATAGATTTTTTTTCTGTACCATCTAAATTAATCATAAGATTATCAATATTAATTTGATCTAAAGAATCTTGATTTATTAAAATTTTATTTATATATTTATTAATTGAATTAATAGCTTTTAAAACACCTTTACCTAAAAAACGATTTTTATCGTTATCACGTAATTCTACTGCTTCTTTTGAACCAATTGAAGCTCCAGATGGAACAGAAGCTATACCAATAGATCCATTATTTAATTGTACTTCTGCTTCAACAGTTGGATTACCTCTAGAGTCTATTATTTCTCTACCAATAATTTTTTTTATTTTAGACATTTTTTATCCTATTTAAAAATTTAATTTAGGTTTTTTTTTATTAGCTGCTTTAATGAATCCTATAAATAATGGATGTCCATTATGAGGATTATAAATAAATTCTGAATGAAATTGACAACCAATAAACCATGGATTACTAGGAATTTCAATAATTTTAATAAATAATTGATCTATTAATCTTTCTGCTATTAATAAACCACATTTAGTTAGTTTATTAATTAATGAATTATTTACTTTATATTTATGACGATATATTTCAATAATAAAGTTAGATTTATAAAATTGATATAATAAACTAAATTTATTTAATTTATACTTTTGGTTTCCTAATCTTATTTTTACCTGTAATTTTTTTATATTTAAATAATTATTTTTATTTTTTCTAATTAATTTTATAATAAAATTTTTATAATTTGAATTAAATTTAGCCGAATCAGTATTAATTATACCAATAATATTACGTACAAATTTAATTAAAGCTATATGAATACCTAAATATATTCCAAAATAAGGAATATTTTTTTTTCTTTCATATTGTACTGTTTTTAATTTTACCTGAATACCTCTAGAACAAAAGTCTCCAGAAATTAAAATACCATCAGATTTATTTAAAATATTTATTCCTTCTATTTATATTCATTCAGAACTAATTAATTTAATATTTACATGAACTTGATTTTTTTAAATCCTACATGTTTTAATGCTTCTATTACTGATTTATATGTATCTATTAATTTAGTATATTTTCCTAATATACTTATATTAACATATCCTTTTGAATTTAATTCTATATTAATTATTGTATTACATTTAGTAAGTTTAGTATTTGGAAAATTAAATTTAAATTTATTATATAAATAATTATCTAAACCTTGTTTTTTAAGTAAAATAGTTATTTTATATATAGAACTAACATTTTTAAAATAAATGATTACTTGTTTTGATAAATTATAAAATGATGCAATTTTTGTTTTTTTCAAGATTAGTTATTAAATAATTTGATCGACAAATTAATAAATCTGGTTGAATTACTATTAATAATAATTTTTTAACAGAATGTTGTGTTGGTTTTGTTTGCATTTCTCTAATAGTTTTTATATATGGTAATAAAGTTAAGTGAATATAAATTATTTTATCTTTTTCTATATTAACTGCTATTTAATGAATAGCTTTAAGAAAAGATAAAGATTCTATATCTCCAACTATACCTCCAACTTCTACTAATATTATATCATATTTTTTATTTCCTAAATTAGTTATATTTTTTTTAATAGTATTAGTGATATGAGGAATTACTTAAATTGTTAATCCAAGATAATTTCCTTGTCTTTCTTTTTTTAAGACTTCAAAATATATGTAACCAGCAGTAAAGTTATTATAACGAAACATTCTAGTTGTTATAAATTTTTCTTAATGTCCAAGATCTAGATCAGTTTCAGTACCATCCATCACTAGTAACAAATATTTCTCCATGTTACGTAGGATTAATAGAAGTATTAAGATAAAAATCTAATTTAATTATAGTTATTTTTAATCCTCTATTTTTAAGAATAGAAGAAGCTAATGAAGCTATAGTAATTCCTTTACCTAGAGAAAAAGTTACTCCTCCAGTAATAAAAAAAATATATTTTACATTCATTCTTATTCCAAGAATTTTAGCATTTAAAATAAATAATATTTATAACTAATAAAATTAAATTTAAAAAAAATTTTAATTAAATTTAAATTATATTAATTCTATAAAATTTTTTTTATTTTAAAAAATTAATAGTATTTAATATTTTTTATAAATAAAATTAATAATAATTAAATAATATTTATATATAAATATTATTTAATTATTATAAAATTATTCAGTTACTTAAAATATTATAAATAAATATTTTTTAAAAAATAAATATATAAATAAATACTTAAAAATTTATAAATATTTTTTTTTAAATCTACTAATAGAAAATAAAATTTCTTTTTTAGCAATATCTATATTATACCATTTATCAATTTTAACCCATTTTCCATCTTCTAAATCTTTATAATGTTTAAAAAAATGAGTTATTTGTTTTTTTAAAAAAATAGATAAATCATTAATATCATTAATATTATTATATTCTTGAGAAATTTTTTTATGTGGAACAGCTATTATTTTAATATCTTCTCCAGATTCATCTGTCATATTTAATATACCAATAGGACGACATCTAATCACAGATCCAGGTAAAATAGGATATTGAGTAGGTACTAATACATCTAAAGGATCACCATCTAAAGATAACGTATTATTTATATAACCATAATTACAAGGATAAAACATTGTTGTAGAAATAAAACGATTAACAAATAATATTCCTGATTTTTTATCTACTTCATATTTTATTGGTTTTGAATTAGAAGATATTTCAATAATAACATTAATATCATCTGGTACTTTATTACCAGAAGACACTTTATTTAAGTTCATAATATATTTTTTAAATCATAAAATAATGAATTATTAAATAATAACAAAAATTTATTAAATATGTCAAAGAGTAATATATAATTAATAATATTAAAATATAAATAGAAAAAAAACAAATGGAAATATTTTCTACAATTATAGAAGAACGTAATATTTTAGAATCTAAAATGTTAGATTTTACAATATTAGCTAAAAAAGAAATTAAAAATTTTGAAATAACAATTAAAAAAATAATTGGTTTTAATACTCATATTCGTTATGGTATGATAAAAATATCAGAATTTTATAAAAATGAATCATTTTTTATTAATGTATATAAAAATTATCAAAAAGGTTATGCTGAAACTAATAATTTATCTATAAATAATATAAAAAATACAATAAATTACGCAGTAAATTTAAGTAATTATACGTCATATGATATATGTTTAGGATTGCCTAAATATAAATTATTAATATCAGATAATATTGATTTAAATCTTTTTCATATTTCTAAAATAAATAAAACAAAATGTATTCTTTTACTTAAAGAAAGTGAAGAAATTGCATTAAATATGGATAAACGTATTATTACTAGTAATGGAGGTGATTTTAATAGTTTTGCAGTGATTCATATATTTGCAAATAGTTTAGGAATATTACAGAGTTATATTTCTACATATTATTCGTTATATCTTTCTGTTATAGCTAAAGAAAATAATAAAATGGAATGTAATTATTCATATTCTATCTCAAGATCTATTATAGATTTATATCCTGCTGAAAAATTAGGTAAAGATAGTGCACAAAAATCATTAAATAAATTAGGATCTTGTAAAATAAAAACTCAAAAATCTCCAATAATTTTTTCAAGTGAAATAGCATTTTCTTTATTTAAACATTTAGCTGAATTAATTAATGGATATCATATTTATCAAAAACTAACATTTTTATTTAATTCATTAAATAAAATGATTTTTCCAGAATGGTTAAATATTATAGAAGATCCTCATGTTTTAAAAGGTTTAGGATCTAGACCATTTGATAATGAAGGAGTACGTACAAAAAAAACAATGATAGTAAAAAATGGGATATTAAAAAAATGGTTATTAAATAATTATACAGCAAATAAATTAAATATTGAAAATAATGGACATGCTGGAGGAATATATAATTGGTATATTAATAGTAAAAATTATATAAATTATAATACTTTAATAAAAAAAATGAATAAGGGATTAATTGTAACAGAATTAATGTCAGATGGAATTAATAGTATTACAGGAGACTATTCTCGTGGAGTATGTGGTTTTTGGGTTGAAAATGGAAAAATAAAATTTCCAGTAAGTGAAATTACAATATCTTCAAACCTAAAAAAAATATGGTTATCTATTTTAGAAATTAGTAATGATATTGAAAAAAAAAATTCTATACAATGTGGATCTATTCTTATATCTGAAATGACAATTTCAGGATTTTAATATGTATAATTAATATTATTCACAAATAATATTCTATAGAAAAATTATAATTTTTATATATTAATATTTATTTAAATGAATTATGACTACAGGAAACTTATTTATTATTTCAGCACCTAGTGGTACCGGTAAATCTTTACTTTTACAATTATTATTAAAAAATAATATTTTAAAATTTAATATAAAATTATCAATTTCTTATACAACTAGAATGAAACGTATAGGTGAAATAAATGGTAAAGATTATTATTTTATATCAAAAAAAAAATTTAAAAAAATGATAATAAATAATGAATTTTTAGAATATGCAAAAGTTTTTGGAAATTATTACGGTACTTCTAAAAAAAATATTGATAATTTTTTAAAAAATAATATAGATGTTTTTTTAAATATCGATTGGCAAGGAGCTATGCAAGTTAGAAAAAAAAAAACTCAAGTTTGTAGTATATTTATATTACCTCCATCAATAAATGAATTACATAGAAGATTATATATTAGAGGAAAAGATCATATAGATATAATTAATCAACGTATGTTACAATCAAAAAAAGAAATATATCATTTTCATGAATATGATTATTTAATTATTAATAATCATATTCATGATGCAATTTTTGATTTAAAAAATATTATTTATGCAGAACACTTAAAAACAAAAATACAATTTAATATATATAACAAACTTATTAAAAAATTATTAAAAGAATAAATTTTTCATTTGTTTTATATTATATTTTTTATATATAGGTTAAAAATGGCTAGATTAACTGTAGAAAATGCAATAAAAAAAATTGGTAATCGTTTTGATTTAATTCTTATAGCTGCAAAAAGAGCAAGACAAATACAAATAAGAGGTAAAAGTCCTTTATTATCTAAAGAAAATGATAAAACAACAGTTTTAGCATTAAGAGAAATTGAACAAGGATTAATAAATAAAGAAATTTTAAATAATTATGAACAACTTGAAAATCAAGAATTTCATTCTTTAAAAATTAAACCTATAAATATTAAATATTAATAAATAATTTTATTAAATAAATATTCAATTAAAAATTAATAGCAGTTACATATTATCTGTTTCTGCTATTTTATAAAAAAATAAAAATAATTTTAAATTATATTTTTTATTAATATTTAATTATTTATTTTAAATATCAATATTTATTACTTTTAAAGCATTATTTTTAATGAATAATCTTCTTGGTTCCACTTCATCTCCCATTAATGTAGAAAATAATTTATCTGCACTAATTGCATCTTTTATAGTAACTTTTAACATATTTCTAGTTAAAGGATTCATTGTTGTTTCCCATAATTGACTAGGATTCATTTCTCCTAATCCTTTATATCTTTGAATAGTAAAACTTTTTTTAGACTCTTTAAACAACCATTTTAAACCGTCTTCAAAACAAGTTATATATTTATATTTTTCATTTTTTTTTATAAGATAAATTTGATTTTTTTTAAGTAAATTTAATTTTTTTCCTAAAAAACAAATATGATGATATTCGTCACTATCAATAAAATTTTTATTTAAAAAATATTCACTTTTATTACCATATTTATTTTCATAAATTACTGGTTCAAAAATATTTAATTCTAAATTTTTTATAATATAACCAGAATATTTAATATTAGTAAATTTATTATTTAAATATAAAATAAAATTATTTAACCATAAATTAACATTTTCATAAGAATCTAATTTTTTTAATTGAAAATTATATAACAAAGAATGTAATATTTTAAATGTAAAACGAGATTTTAAGTATTTTGTTAATTTTTTAAAATTATTATATTCTTGAACTAATTTTAATAATTTATTTCCATATAATTCATCTTGTATTTTTTTAAAATAAAATATTGCTTTATTTAAAGCTATATTTAATTGAAAATTTTCCATTTCTTCATTATTTTTAATATAAGATTCTTTATTACCTCTTTTAATTTTATATAAAGGTGGTTGTGCTATATAAATATAACCTTTTTCAATAATTTCTGGCATTTGACGATAAAAAAAAGTTAATAATAAAGTTCTAATATGTGCTCCATCTACATCTGCATCTGTCATAATAATTATATTATGATAACGTAATTTTTCTAAATTATAATTTTCAGAACTAATATTACATCCTAATGCTGTAATTAAAGTAATAATTTCTTGAGAAGCTATAATTTTACTAAATCTAGCTTTTTCTACATTTAAAATTTTACCTTTTAAAGGTAAAATTGCTTGATTTTTTCTATTTCTTCCTTGTTTAGCAGAACCTCCAGCAGAATCTCCTTCAACTAAATAAATTTCAGATAATTTTGGATTATTTTCTTGGCAATCTGATAATTTTCCTGGAAGTCTAGATACCTCTGTAAAATTTTGATTACGAGTTATTTCTCTTGTTTTTCTAGCAGCATCTCGTACTTTTGCTGCATAAATTATTTTTTCTACTATATTTTTTGCATCTACAGGATTTTCTAATAAAAAAAACATTAATTGTTCATTTATACAAGATTCTACAGCAGATTTTACTTCAGAAGAGACAAGTTTATCTTTTGTTTGAGAAGAAAATTTTGGTTCTGAAAGTTTAATAGATATAATAGCTATTAATCCTTCTCTTGTATCTTCACCTATAGTATTTACTTTATTTTTTTTTACATATCCTTCTTTATCTATATAAGATTTTAAAGTTTTTGTTACAGAAGTTTTTAATCCTGATAAATGAGATCCTCCATCACATTGAGGAATATTATTTGTAAAACAATAAATACTTTCTTTAAAAGAGCTATTCCATTGCATAGCAACTTCAATATTAATATTGTCTTTTTTTTCATTACAATAAAAAATTTTTTTATGAATAGATTTTTTAATATTTAAATATTTTATAAAAGCTTTAATTCCTCCATTATAACAAAAATTATCTCGTTTATTATTATTTTCATCATGAATAGAAATAGAAATCCCTGGGTTTAAAAATGATAGTTCTCTTAATCTATTAGATAATATAAGATAGTTAAAACTTTTAATTTTAGTAAAAATTTTTTTACTAGGCCAAAAACGTATATGAGTTCCAGTATTTTTACTAATTCCTATAATATTTATTTTAGATTGAGGTATCCCATCATAATATAATTGTTTATATAATTTTCCATTTCTTTTAATAATTAATTCTAATTTTTCAGATAATGCATTTACTACGGAAATTCCAACTCCATGTAAACCACCGGATATTTTATATGATAAATTATCAAATTTTCCTCCAGAATGTAATACAGTCATAATTACTTCTGCTGCTGATGTATTTGTTTCTTTATGAATACCAGTAGGAATTCCTCTACCATCATCTTTAATAGAGATAGAATTATCATTATGTATTGTAATATTAATATGTTTACAATAACCAGATAGAGATTCATCAATAGCATTATCTACTACTTCAAATACCATATGATGTAATCCTGTACCATCATCTATATCTCCAATATACATTCCTGGTCTTTTTTTAACAGCATCAAGTCCTTTTAATATTTTTATACTAGATGAATCATAATAATTATTATTTATCAATGCTAACTCTCGTTTATGTTTAAAATAATCTAATAATTTTGATTATTATATAAATTATTAAGGAAATAATTAAATCCTCATTGGCATAATTAAATAAATTTTATTGTTTTCAATAATATCTTCTATTTTTATACTAGAAATTGAATCAATTAATGAAATTTTTATATATTTATTTTTTAATGTATTTAATACATCTATTAAATATTCAATATTTAAAGATATTTCTATATTATCTTTTGTATTATTATATTTTTCTTCTATATTTAGAACATCTTCTGCTTGTTCGTTATCAATATTCCTTCCTAAAATTCTTAAATATTTTTTATTAAATATTAATGTTACACCTTTTATTCTTTCATCAACTAAAATAGAAATACTAAGTAAAGCATTTTTAAGATTTATTCTATTTATTTTAATTATTTTATAAAAAATTTGTGGTATAATTTTTGTGTATTCTGGAAAGGAACTTTCAATAAGTTTTGATGTAAATTTTAAATTTTTTAAATTAAAACTAATATTATTGTTGTTAATTTTAATTTTTATTATATCATTGGTATTTTTTAATAAACGTAATAATTCTAATATACTTTTTTTAGGAATTATAACTGAATAATTTATTAATATTTCGTTTATTACAATATTACAAACTGATAATCTATGTCCATCAGTAGAAACCATATTTAATATATTATTTTTAATTTTTAATAATATTCCATTTAAATATGGTCTTACATCTTGATTAGCTATTGAAAAATATGTTGCATCTATTAGCATTTTTAATATTTTATTTGTTAAAAAAAATTCTAATTTACTTTCCCAATATTCAATAGTTGGAAAATTTATAGAAGGTAATGTAGACATAATAAATTTACATTTTTTAAATGAAATTATTATTTGATTATTATCATTAATTAATATGTTTATATTAGAATTTATGGGGAAACTTTTACATATATTATAAAATTTTTTACCTGCTATAGTAATAGAAAAACAATATTTATTTTCTATATTTTCTAAAATAGTAGTTATTTCTATTTCTAAATTAGTACTTTTAAATATAATATTATTATTGTTAACTTCTATTAAAATATTATTAATAATAGGTATTATTGGTCTATTATGAATAATACTTATTATATTTTTTAATGGTAAAATTAATTTTTCTCTGTTAATAACAAGATATTTCATTTTTATATAAAAAATTTTATTTAAAATTATATTAAATATTATTTTATAATTTTAAAAATTTATAATAATTGTTTTAGATAATATAAAGTTATTATACATCATTTTAATTATATTAATCAATATTAATAATTTTAAACTATAATAATAAATTTTATTTAAATTATATAAATAAATTATTATTTATGTAATAATAAAACGAAATATAATTTTAATTAGGTAATTTTATTATGAAACGTACTTTTCAACCATCTATATTAAAAAGAAAAAAAACTCATGGATTTAGAATTAGAATGTCAACAAAAAATGGACGTCAAATTTTAAATAGACGTCGTAATAAAGGTCGTTTTTATTTAACTGTATCTAATAAAAAATAAATTATAAATTTAAATGATTCATTTAAATTTTTGTAAAAAAAAACGTTTATTATCTAGTAATTTTAATTCTATTTTTAATAATCCATATAGAAAAAGTAATGAATATTATACTATTTTAAGTAAAAAAAATATATTACAATACTCAAGATTAGGAATTATTATACCTAAAAAAAATATATATAAAGCATATATTAGAAATAAAATTAAAAGAATTATTCGTGAATGTTTTCGTTTAAATCAATATAAGTTACCTGTTAGAGATTTTATTGTTATATTAATAAAAAAAAATATAATAAACATTAATTATATTAATATAAAAAAATATTTAAAAAAATTATGGAATTTATATTAATATATAAATGTATATATATTTTGATAAATATTATTTAATTTTAAATAATAAATTCATGATTATAAGTATATAAATTTATATTAAAATTAAATTAAATAATTATTATATTTACAAATAATAGAGAAAATTAAATAATGGATTCAAAACGTAATATAATTATAATTATTTTTATTTTAATTAGTTTTTTTATTTTTAATAATTGGCAAAAATTAAATAACTATATTAATAATAATAAAAATGTAAAAAATAAAAATAATTTTAAACAAATTAATTTATCTAAAAATAAAGATATTATAGTAAAAACAGATAAGTTTTTATTATTTATTAATACTAATGGAGGAAATATTAGTAAAGCTCAATTAATAAATTATTCAGAAAAATTAAATTCTAAAAAATCATTTACTTTATTAAATAATAACTTAGATTATACTTATCAAATAAATAGTAGTATTTTTCAAATAAATCATAAAAAAATTAAAAATTATTTTAATCATCCTATTTTTTTTACAGATAAAAATTTTTTTCAGCTTAAAGAAAATAAAAATATATTAAAAGTTCCATTATTTTTTTTAAAAAATAATATTTTATATATAAAAATTTTTATTTTTAAAAGAAATAATTTTTCCATTGATATAGAACATCAATTTTTTAATAAAAGTAATAAACCTATAGAAATAGGAATATTTGGTGAAATCAAACAATCTGTCAATATACCTCAAAAATATTTAGATACAAAAAATAATAGTTTATCTATTAAATCATTTCGTGGAATAGCTTATTCAACTGAAAAATATAAATATAAAAAACATACATTTAATGATATATTAATAAATAAAAATATTAGTATGACTGCTAATCAAGGATGGATTGCTATTTTACAGCAATATTTTTTATCTGCTTGGATTTTACCTAAAAATAAAAATAATATAATATATACAAAAAAAATTGATGATAATACTGTAAGTGTTAATTTTAAATCATCTACAGATATCATTTTACCTAAACATAAAAAAATTTTATCATCAACTCTTTGGATTGGTCCTAAAATTCAAGAACAAATGGCAAAAGTTGCTCCTTTTTTAGATTTTACTGTTGATTATGGAATGTTATGGTTTTTATCAAAACCATTATTTAAATTGCTTAATTTATTATACAATTTAATAGGTAATTGGGGAATAGCTATTATTATTATTACCTTAATACTAAGGATTATGATGTATCCTTTATCTAGAATACAATATATTGCTATTGCAAAAATGCGTATTTTACAACCAAAAATAAAAGAAATAAAAAAACAATATTCATATGATAAAAATCGTTTAAATCAAGAAATAATAAAATTATATAAAAAAGAAAAATTAAATCCTTTAGGAGGATGTTTACCTTTTATAATACAAATGCCAATATTTTTAGCATTATATTATATGTTAATTAATTCTGTAGAATTACGTCATGCTCCATTTATTTTCTGGATTAAGGATTTATCAGCACAAGATCCTTATTATGTATTACCAATAATAATGAGTATTACTATGTATTTTATTCAAAAAACTTCAAAAAATACATATGATGATCCTGTACAAAAAAATATTATGAATATAATGCCAATTTTTTTCAGTTTATTTTTTCTATGGTTTCCTGCAGGATTAGTATTATACTATATAATAAGTAATATATTAACAATAATCCAACAAAAAATTATTTATTCTAAATATAAATAAAAATATTAAAATGGTAACATACAATATAACAACAATAGTTGCAAGAGCAACACCTTTAGGAATTGGTAGTATAGGAATTATAAGAATATCAGGAAAAAATTCTAGAAGTGTAATAAAAAATATATTACATATATCTCATATGAAACCTAGATATGCATATTATTTACCTTTTTTTTATAAAAAAAATATAATAGATAAAGGAATAGCATTATGGTTTCCAAAACCTAATTCTTTTACAGGAGAAGATATTGTTGAATTACAATGTCATGGTGGTCCTATAATATTAGATTTATTAATTAACTATATTATAACTATTCCTGGAATTAGAATTGCAAAACCTGGAGAATTTACAGAAAGAGCTTTTTTAAATAAAAAAATAGATTTAACTCAAGCAGAAGCAATTAGTGATTTAATTTCAGCTAATTCTAAAGCAGCTGTTTTCTCTGCTATGAATTTACTTAATGGAAAATTTTCATATTTATTAAATAAACTTCAAATAACTATTATTAATCTTAGAACTGATATTGAATCTTTTGTAGAATTTGAAGAAAATAAAATAATTCTTTTTAAAAAAGATATTTTAATTAAATTAGAAAAATTATTAAATAATTTATCAAACATAATAAAATATGTTCATAATGGAATAAATATTAGAGAAGGAATAAAAATTATTTTAATAGGTCCACCTAATTCTGGAAAATCTAGTTTAATGAATTTACTCTCTGAAAGAGATGTATCTATTATTACTGATATTCCTGGTACTACTAGAGATATTTTATATGAAAAAATTTATATAAATTCTGTTCCAATACAAATTATTGATACAGCAGGAATTAGAAAAACTAATAATAAAATTGAAAATATTGGAATAAAAAAAACTATTAATGAAATTAAAAAAACAAATTATTTATTTTTAATAGTAAATGATAATATCAATAATAATAATTTATCAAAAATTATAAATAATTACTTAATTCATTTTAATAAAAAAATACCAATAATTATTATTAGAAATAAAATAGATTTAACATGTAATAATCCTGAGATTATAACAAAGAATAAATTTATTACTATTAAATTATCAGTTAAAACTAAAAAAGGTATTCCTATATTAATGGATTACATAAAAAAAAATATTACTTATACTCATAATACTGAAGATATTTTTACTGCAAGAGAAAGACATATTGATATATTAAAATCAGTATTTAAATATCTTAAAGAAGGACAGTTAATATTTTCATCTATTAATTCTCCAATTGAATTATTATCAGAAAATTTAAGATTAGCTCAAATGGAACTTGATAATATAACTGGAAAATTTACATCTAAAGATTTATTAGAAAGTATTTTTTCTAAATTTTGTATTGGTAAATAAATTTGTTTATTTTAAATGCCTGAATTACCAGAAATAGAAGTTATTAAAAATATAATTTTACCCTATTTAAAAGGTTATATTATTAATTATTCTATAGTAAGAAATATAAAATTAAAATATTTAATACCAAAAGAAATAATTAATATTAGTAATCAAAAAATAATAGATATAAAACGTCGTGGACGATATATAATTTTTTTATTACAAAATCATTCAATTATTATTCATCTAGGAATGACTGGAAACTTATTAATCATTGATAAACAAAATATAAAAATTTTTAAAAATGATCATATAGACTTAATAATTAATAATAATATTATATTACGTTATTCAGATATTAGAAGATTTGGATTTTGGATATGGAGTCATAAAAATTATAAAGAAAATAACTTTATAAAAAAATTAGGAGTTGAACCTCTTACAAATAAATTTAATAGTATATATTTATATAAAATTACTCAGAAAAAAAAAATACCTATAAAAGTATTATTAATGATGAATGAAATAGTTGTAGGTATTGGAAATATATATTCTAATGAATCATTATTCCTATCAAAAATATTACCTTATAGAAAAGCTAGTACTTTAACTTTTATAGAAATAAATATTTTAATTAAAAATATTAAATATATATTAGATAAATCCATAAAAAATGGAGGAACTTCAATATCTAATTATACAAATCCTTATAATCAAAAAGGATGTTTTAATAAATTTATATTTGTATATGGAAGAAATAACAAATTATGTAAAATATGTAAAACAAAAATTATTAAAATAGTTCAGAGAAATAGAAGTACTTTTTTTTGTTCTGTATGTCAAAATTAATTTTTTATAAATATAAATAATTATTGAATCAGAAATTAATTTAAATTAATAAATTAATTTTAAATATTTAAATAAAAAATTTAATAATAAATTATTTATTAGAATGTTTTTTAGCATAATTAATTTGAAAATAATTTTTATAAAAATTATTTATAATAATACGACTAAATAAAACTAATAGTAAAGACATTACTATTAAGATAGTAGCTAAAGCATTAATTTCAGGAGAAATACCTATTTTAGCCATAGAATAAATTTTCAATGGTAATATTTCATATTGTGGTCCAGTTACAAATGTTGAGATTGTTATATCATCAATAGATAAAGCAAAACTTAATAACCAGCTAGATAATATTGTAGGTAGTATTAATGGTAATATAATTTTTGTAATGATAATAATATCACTAGCTCCTAAATCTTTAGCAGCATCTAAAATACGACTATCAAAATTTTTTAATCTAGAATGTACTGTAATAACAACATATGGAAGACAAAAAGTAATATGAGAAATTAATAATGTCCAAAAACCTAATGTAAAATTAAATAATATAAATAATAATAATAAAGAAATTGCCATAATAATATCAGGAGATACAATAACTATAAATAGTAAAATATTAATAAATGATTTAATAAATAAATTACAATAATATAAAGTAATAGCAGTTAAAAAACCCATTATTGTTGTACATGTTGCAGTAATTATAGCAATTATTAATGAATGATATGTTGCTTCTAATAAAACATGATTATTTATAATCGAATAATACCATTTAATAGAAAATCCTTGCCATTGACTTCCAAAACTAGAAGAATTAAAAGAATTTATTATAAGTATAACTATAGGAATATAAAACCAACTATATACTATTATCATAAAAATATTACGTAATAAATATTTCAACATTATTTTAAAAATTCCTTTTTATTAAAAATTTTTATTAATTTATAATATAATATTAAAAATATTCCTGTAATTAATATTACTATATTACTTAAAGTAGCACCTAATGGCCAATCTCTTATATTAAGAAATTGATTTTTTATAATATTACCTATTAATAAATTTTTAGATCCACCCATTAAATCTGAAATATAAAACATTCCCATAGCTGGTAAAAATACTAATAAACATCCTGAAATAATTCCTGGAAATGTTAATGGTAATATTATATGCATAAAAATTTTCCATGATTTTGCTCCTAAATCTTTAGCTGCCTCTATACAAAACATATCTAATTTTTCTAAACTAGAATATATTGGTATAATCATGAAAGGTAATAAAATATATACTAATCCTAAAATAACAGCAAGAGATGTATATATAATATGTATAGGATGATTAATTAATTTTAAATAAATTAGAATATTATTAAAATAACCATTTATACTAAAAAAACTTTTTAAACAAAATATCCTAATTAGTGAATTAACCCAAAAAGGTAAAAATAAAAAAAATAACATTAAAGATCTGTAACGATGAGATATTTTAATAAGACACCATGAAAATATAAATCCAATAACAAGACAAATTAATGTTGTTATTAACGATATATATAAAGAATATATAAATATTTTTAAATAAAATATATCTATTATCAGTTTATAACTATGTAGAGTTAAATTAAATTTAATAAAATTCATATCATCTTTTGTTAAAAAACTAATAATAATTATTATTAAATTTGGAAGAAAAATAAATAATAATAACCAACTAATAACTATTAAAGTTATTAGTTTTCTATAATATTTAGTTATTTTATTCATAAGGTAATACTACCTCCCATGTCTCAACCCAATTAATAATCATCTTTTGATTAATAGAATGATCGAAATCTGGATCATCTTCATTAAAAAATTCACTTACAGTAATTATTTTTCCATTTTCAAGTTCTAAAGTGGATTCTAATGTCATTCCTTTATAACTTTTATCCTTAACATATCCAATTAAACCATTAATATATTTATTATTATTTATTTCTTTAATTCTTAAATCTTCTGGTCTTAATAAGACATGTATTTTTTCTCCCGGAATAACAGGAAATGGAACTGTTATATTACATAAATATCCTTCTAAATTAGCTCTTACTTGTGTCTTATTTAATTTTCTTATAATAACAGCATTAAATATATTTATATCTCCTATAAATTTAGCAACAAATAAATTTTTTGGTTCTTCATATATTTCTTTAGGAGTACCATCTTGTTCTATTTTACCATTACGTAATACAATTATACGATCTGATATCGTTAATGCTTCTTCTTGGTTATGAGTAACAAATATAAAAGTAATTCCTAATTTTTTTTGTAATAATTTTAATTCATTTTGCATTTTTTTTCTTAATCTATAATCTAAAGCTGATAAAGATTCATCTAGAAGTAAAATTTTAGGTTTATTAACAATAGCTCTAGCTATAGCTACTCTTTGTTGTTGCCCTCCAGATAGTTCATGAGGTTTTCTATTGGAAAAATTTTGTAATTGAACTAAATTTAAAATATTTTTTACACTAGATAATATTTCTTCATATGGTTTTTTTTGCATTTTGAGTCCAAAAGCAATATTATCAAATACAGACATATGAGGAAATAAAGCATAACTTTGAAAAACAGTATTAGTTTGTCTATGTTCTGCTGGAATATGAGTAATTATCTTATGATCTAATATGATAGAACCACTATCTACTTTTTCTAATCCTGATATTAGTCTTAAAATTGTTGTTTTACCACAACCTGATGGTCCTAATAAAGTAATAAATTCACCATTATATATTGTTAAGCAAAAATTAGAAATAATTTTTTTACCAAGAAAAGATTTACTAATATTATTAAGAGTAACTAATACTTCTTTAATATTTTTTCTCATAAATAAACTCATAATATGATTAAATAAATTATTTAATTAAACATATTTATTAAAATTATTTGTTAATTCTATAGCATAACCAATATAATTATTAGGAGTAATATTTTTTAAAAATAATTTTTCTTTATTAGGTATATTTAACTTATTAATAAAATCATGTATGTTTTGTGATGAAATATTTTTTCCTCGAGTTAACTCTTTTATTTTTTCATATGCATTTTTAATATTATATTTTTTCATAATAGTTTGTATTGCTTCACCAATTACTTGCCAATTTTCTTCTAATTCTTGTTTTAGAAAATTTTTATTTATTTTTAACTGTTTAATACCTTTTATTGTACTAGTATATGATACTATTGAATAACCTATAGCTACTCCAATATTTCTCATAACAGTAGAATCCGTTAAATCTCTTTGCCATCTAGAAATAGGTAATTTATTTGCCATATGTTGCATAATTGCATTAGACATTCCTAAATTTCCTTCTGATTTTTCAAATAAAATAGGATTTATTTTATGAGGCATTGTTGATGAACCAATATGTTTTTTATAAAATTTTTGATTAAAATATTTTAATGATATATAACCCCAGATATCTCTATTAAAATCAATAAGAATATTATTAAAACGTATTATACAATGAAATATTTCAGCAATGTAATCATGAGGTTCTATTTGAGTAGTATAAGGATTCCAAGTAATTTCTAATGATTCAACAAAAGTTTTACTTAATTTATGCCAATCAATATTAGGATATGCTATTTTATGAGCATTATAATTACCTACAGCTCCGTTAATTTTACCTAAAATATTTATTTTTTTAAATTTATTAATTTGTAATTTCATACGATATACATAATTAATCATTTCTTTACCAATAGTAGATGGAGTAGCTGGTTGTCCATGTGTATGAGATAACATAGCAATATTATTATATTTTAATGATAATTTTTTTATAGTAGACATAACATTTATCCATATGGATAAAAGATTATTTTTTGATATATTTAACATTATTGCATATGATAAATTATTAATATCTTCTGATGTACATGCAAAATGAACAAATTCTGATATTTTTTTTAATGAATGATGTTTTTTTATTTTATTTTTTAAAAAATATTCTATTGCTTTAACATCATGATTTATATCATATTCTATTTTTTTTATTTTAAGAGCATCAAATTCATTAAAATTACTAATAATTTCATTTAAAAATTTTGTTTCTTCTATAGAAAATTTAGATATTTCATTAATCTTAGTATTTTTAGATAAAAATTTTAACCAAGAAATTTCAATTTCTAATCTAAATTTCATTAAGCTATATTCACTAAAAATATTTTTTAAAAAAACTAAATCATTATGATATCTACCATCTAAAGGAGATAAAGCATTAAGATGAAATAATTTCATTTATATAAAACCTTTTAATTAATTAATTATATTATTCATATATGAAATTTTTTTTTCTATTATACCACCACCTAAACAAATAGATCCAGAATAGAAAACAGCTGATTGTCCAGGTGTAATACTAGATATTGGACTTTTAAAAAAAACTTTAATTTTATTATTATTTAATAATTTTATTGTACAATATATTTCTTTTTGTCTATATCTAGTTTTAATATAACAAGTTTTTGGTATTTTAAATGGATAATTAATCCAACTAATATTTTTTGCTATTAAACCAATAGAAAATAAATAAGGATTATTTTTTCCTTGAGCAACAATTAAAATGTTTTTTTTCATATCTTTTTTTATAACATACCAGGGATCAGGATTATTATTATTTAATAATCCTCCTATTCCTATTCTTTTACGCTGTCCTAATGTATAATGTATTAATCCTTTATGTTTTCCAATAATTTTACCATTAAGATTAATAATATTTCCTGGTTTTGTAGATAAATATTTATTTAAAAATTTAGGAAAATTTTTTTCTCCTATAAAACATATTCCTGTAGAATCTTTTTTTTTTGCATTAATAAAATTTAATTTTTCTGCTATTTTACGAACTTCAATTTTATTTAAATCACCTACTGGAAATAAAATTTTTGTTAATTGTTTTTCTTTAATTGTATATAAAAAATAACTTTGATCTTTATTTTTATCTATACCTTTTAATAAATAAAATTGATGTTTAATTTGTTTACATCTAACATAATGTCCTGTACTTATAAAATCTGCACCTAAGTTTTTTAAAGCAAAATTCATAAAATACTTAAACTTTATTATTTTATTACATAAAATATCAGGATTTGGAGTATTACCTATTTTATATTCATAAAGAAAATTTTTAAAAACATGTTCCCAATATTCAAAAGAAAAATTAATTTTATGTAAATGAATATTTAATTGATTACAAATTGTTTCTGCATCATGTAAATCTTTTTTTATACTACAATTTTTATTGTCGTCTTCTTCCCAGTTTTTCATAAATAATCCTTCTACTTGATAATTTTGATTTTTTAATAACCAAGCAGATACAGAAGAATCAACACCACCAGAAATGGCAATTATTACTTTTTTTTTATACATAATAATATTTATTATTTTATAATAATTAGAAATATGTAAATTATTTAATTTAAATTATTTTACATTTTATTAATTGTTTTGATACCTAAAAGATTTAATCCTGTTTTTAAAAATTTAGTAGTAATAAATACTATTGTTAACCTACTCATCTTAATTAAATTATTATTTATACTTAATATATTACAATTTTCATAGAAATTAGAAAATAATGTAGTAATTTTATATAACCAATTACATAATATATGTGGAGTACCATTTTTTGCAATTTTTAAAATTATTTCTTCAAATTCTAAAAAAGTAATAGCTAAATTAATTTCATAGTCATTTGAAAATTTTATTTCATAATTTAAAAAATCATTAAAATTAATTTTTGATTTTATTAATATTGATTTTGCTCTTACATAAGCATATTGTATGTAAGGAGCTGTATTTCCATTTAAAGAAAGCATTTCATTCCAGTTAAAAATGTAATTAGTTATCCTATTTTTAGATAATTCAGAATATTTAATTGCTGCAATACCTATTATAGAAGATAAATTATCTAATTCACTTTTTTTTATCATAGGATTTTTTTGTAAGATTATTTTTTTTGATCTTATTATAGATTCTTCTATTAAACTATTTAATTTTATATTTTCTCCTGTACGAGTTTTAAATGGTTTATTATTATGATCTAATATCATTCCAAACATATGATGTTCTAATTCTACATGTAAAGGAACATAATTGGCTTTTTTTGCTATTAAAAATATTTGTTTTAAATATTGACTTTGTCGAGCATCTACATAATATATAATACGATCAGCTTTTAATGCTTGACAACGATATTTTATGCAAGCAATGTCAGTAGTTGCATAAAGATATCCTCCATCTTTTTTTTGTATAATAATTGCCATTGTAGTTCCATTTTTATTTTTTATTTTTTCTATAGGAATAACAACAGCTCCATTACTATTAATAGCTAAACCTTTTTTTTTTAAATCTAAAATTATTTTTGGTAACATATGATTATATGTACTTTCACCAAAAGTATTTTTTGAAGTTAATGACACATTAAGTTTTTTATATAATATATAATTATAATTCATAGTAATTTGAACAAATTTTTTCCATATTTTTAAACAAAATGGATCATTATTTTGTAATTTGACAACATATTTTCTAGATTTTTCAGCAAAACTTTTATTTTCATTATATTTAATTTGTGCTTCTTTATAAAATTTATTTAAATCAGATAAAAATATTTTTTTTTCTTTATATTTTTTAAACTCTAAAAATGCAATTAACATTCCAAATTGTGTACCCCAATCACCTATATGATTAACTTTTATTACATTATGTCCTAAGAAAATTAATATACGAACTATTGAATCTCCTATTATTGTAGATCTTAAATGTCCAACATGCATTTCTTTTGCAATATTGGGACTTGAATAATCTATTATAATATTTTTAATTTTTATTTTATTTAAAATACCTAATTTTGGAGTATTTAAAAATAAACTTATTTGTTTAGATATCCATTTATTTTTAATGAAAATATTAATAAATCCTAATGGTGATATTTTTATTTTTTCTATTACATTTTTTAAATTTATATTTTGTATTACTTTTATAGCTAGTTTTTTAGGATTATTACCTAATTTTATAGCAGCAGGTATAATACCATTTACTTGATAATGTCCAAATTTTATTTTTTTACATTGACGTAACATTACATTATATTTGGATGGAATACCTGATTTTAACATTGCATTTTGAATATTATCTGAAAGAATTTTTTTAATATTCATTCATTTTACCTAATTAAATAAATTTTTAATAAAATTAATTTTTATAATTGATTAATTGCATGTTCTATTCTTTTCAACGCTTTTTTTAATATATCATGAGTACAAGCAAAATTAAACCTAATAAAATTTGCATCTCCAAAATCTTTTCCTGAAGATAATCCTATACCATATTTTTCAAAATATAGTGCTGGATTTAATATATTCATTTTAGAACAATTAATCCAACCAAGATATGTAGCTTCTGGTTTTAACATACTTATATACGGAAGTTTATTTATTGCATAAAATAAAAGATCACGATTAATTTTTAAATACTTAATTTGTTTTTTTAACCAATCATTACCATTTTTCCATGCAGATTCTGCTGCAATACATGATAATATATCTATGTTAGGACTAATTCCTTGTTTGAATAAATTAAATGTATCACGTAATTTTTTATTAGGAATAATAGCAATTGCAAAATTTAATCCTGATATATTAAATGATTTAGATGGAGACATAAGAGTTATAGAACATTGTTCAGCATCATTATTAAGAGACGCAAATGGTATGTGTTGAATTCCTTTTTCTAAAATTAAATCACAATGTATTTCATCAGAACAAACAATTAAATTATATTTTTTAACAAATTCTAAAATTTTTTCTAATTCATAATATTTATATGATGTACCTACTGGATTATGTGGATTACATAACATTATTAATTTTTCATTACCATAAATATGTTTATTTAAATAATTACAGTCTATAATAAATCTATTATTTATTTGTATTAATTTTGTATATATTTTAGATCTTTGAGCTAAATTAGTTGCATATATAAATGGAGGATATATAGGAATAGGTATTATTACAGAATTTTTATTAGTAGTAAAAGCTCTTATAGTTAAATTTAATCCAGAAACAACTCCACTAATATATATAATCCATTCAGGATTAATTTTCCATTTATAATTTTTCCATAATCTTTCAATAATGATATTTGATAAATTTTTTGAAATAATTCCATATCCTAAAATACCATGATTAATTCTTTCCTTTAATGCTTTTAATATACATGGAGGACAAGAAAAATCACTATCAGCTATCCATAAAGGAATAATATTTTTATTATATTTATTCCATTTTAAACTATCACTATTAGATCTATCAATAAACTTATCAAAATTATAAATTTTTTTTATCATTTTAATTAATTAATTAAATTATTGATTTTTTGATTATATCAAATTAATTTAATATTAAAATATAAAAATATTTTGTTTTATTTTATAATAATAATTTTAAATATTTTATAAAATATTAAATAATAGGTATTTATTATGAAAAATAGAATTTATTGTGGAGAAATTAATTTAACACATATAAATCAAGAAATAATACTTTATGGTTGGATAGATAATTATATAAATTTAGGTAAATTAATTTTTATTAATTTAAGAGATAGAGAAGGTATTATACAAATTATTTTTACATCTTCAAATAAAACAATATTTAAATTAGCTTCAACATTACGTAATAATTTTTGTGTAAAAATAATAGGTAAGGTAGTTAAAAAAATAAATAAAAATTTAAATTTATCAACAAAAAAAATAGAAATAGTAGCGTCTAATTTATTTATAATAAATAAATCTAAAGCGTTACCTATTGATAATAATATTTTAAATACAGAAGAAATTAGATTAAAATATAGATATTTAGATCTTAGACAATTTAAAATGTTAAAAATAATAAAAAATAGATCAATTATTACAAGTATAATTAGATTATTTTTAGAAAAAAATAAATTTTTAAATATTGAAACACCAATTTTAACAAAATCTACCCCAGAGGGATCTAGAGATTATTTAGTTCCTAGTCGAATACATAAAAACAAATTTTATGCATTACCACAATCTCCTCAAATTTTTAAACAATTATTAATGATTGCTGGATTAGATCGTTATTATCAGATTGCTAAATGTTTTCGTGATGAAGATTTAAGATCAGATCGCCAACCAGAATTTACTCAAGTTGATATAGAAGCTTCTTTTGTTAATTTTAATGATTTTAAAAATTTAATAGAAAAAATGCTATGTCATTTATGGAAAAAAATAATAAACATTTCACTAGAAAAATTTTCTGTAATAACTTTTCATAATGCTATGAGTACTTATGGTACAGATAAACCTGATTTAAGAAATCCATTAAAATTAATAGATTTAACAAATTTATTTATTAAAAAAAATAATAAAATTAAAAATAATATTTTTAATAGGATAGTATCAATTTGTATTAATAATAAATATTTAAAAAACATAAATAATAAGAAATTAGATAATTATAAATTATATATTAATAAATATGGTACTAATAATCTTAATATTTTTAAAGTTAAAAATCATAATTTAATTAATTTATCTAATAAAAATAATAAATCAGAATTTTTTATAAATGATGAAATATCAAAAAATATTATTTTACGTAATAAAGCTAATAATCATGATTTAATTTTTTTAGGAACAGAACAGATTAATGGAACATTAAGTTCTATGGGAATTTTAAGAAAAAAATTATCTGTAGATTTTAATCTAATAGAAAAAAATACATGGTTTCCATTATGGGTTATTAATTTTCCTTTATTTAAAAAAGATAAAATAGGAAAACTTATTTCAATGCATCACCCATTTACATGTCCAATAAAATTTAATATAGATGATTTACAAAATAATCCAGAAAATATTATATCTGATTCATATGATATAGTAATTAATGGATATGAGATTGGTAGTGGATCAGGAAGAATTTATAATAATAAAGTACAACAAATAATATTTGATATTTTAAAAATAGATAGACAAATACAAAAAAAAGATTTTGGTTTTTTTTTAGAAGCTTTAAAATTTGGTACGCCACCTCATAGAGGAATTGCTTTAGGATTAGATCGATTAGTTATGTTACTTTCAAATACGAATAATATTCGTGACGTAATTGTTTTTCCTAAAACTACTTCAGGAACATGTTTGATGACTCAATCACCAAATTTTATTAATAAATATATTTTAAAAGAATTAGGATTATTATGTATAACAGAAAAATAATATAAAGGAATTCTTATGGCTGGACATAGTAAATGGTCTAATATGCGTTATCGTAAAGCATCACAAGATATAAAAAAAGATAAAATATTTACTAAAATTGCTAGAGAATTAAATTCTGCTAGTAAATTAGGAGGAACAATTAATCCACAATATAATACTAAATTACGTTTAGCTATAGAAAAAGGTTTATCATATAATATGAATAGATCTACAATAAAAAAAATATTATTTAAGAAATTAAATAAAAAAATATTATCAGTTAATATGACAAATATTTCTTATGAAGGTTATGGTCCTGGAAATATTGCATTAATTATTAATTGTGTTACAAATAATAAAAATAGAACAGTTTCTGAAATAAGAAATTCTTTTAGTAAAATAGGTCATCGTTTAGGAAATAGTGGTGCTGTTTCTTATATGTTTCAAAAAAAAATTAAAATATCATTTTATAATAAAAATAATGTAGATTATGTTATGGATATTGCTGAAAAATTACAAGCTGAAGATATTATTATTAATAATAAAATAATTGATCTTATTTTTAATAAAGAAAAATATAAAGTTATACTATTAGAAATGAAAAAAATTTTAATTAAGCCAGTTAATTTTAAATTAACTATGATTCCTTTAATCAAACAAAATATTGATATATTAACAAAAAATAAATTATTAAATTTTTTAAATTTATTAAAATTAAATAATGATATAAAAAAAATTTATCATAATGCTAATATTTAATAAAATTTAATTAAAATACTACAATAAAATATTTTATATAATAGAAATTAATGTTTTAAATAAATAATATTTTATTAAAATATATTTATGACATAAAAAACTCATACAAAATAAAATTTTGACAATTTAAGTTTTATAAATTAATAATTTCATATTATTTAATAATTTTTTATTTTATAAATTTATTTATAATTAATATATAAAAAACATAAAAATTATTTTTCTAAAATTAATAATTTAATCATTATTATATTAAATTTTAATTATTAAAATTAATTATCTATATTTTACTCCTATAAAAAATTTTATTAATATTAAATAATTATTTATTAATTTTTTTAAATAAATACTGAAATATAGTTAATATTTTAAAATAAAAAATTGAATATATTTTATATAGTAAAATTTTAAATATTATTTAGTTATTTTTAATACTGGATCAACACCTGCAATAACTTTACCAGAATATTTTCTTATTTCTTTAATATCTTCAATATTAGAAATTACTACAGGAGTTAATATTGATTTTGCTGTTTTAATTAAATAATCTAAGTCTAATTCAATAATTATTTCTCCTTTTTTAACTATATTTGATTCTTTCAAATTAAATATACGTTTAAATCCTTTTCCTTTTAAATTAATTGTATCAATACCAAAATGTACAAATAATTCTATTTCATTATGTGATATAATAGAAAAAGCATGGTTAGTATCAAAAATTTTTCCTATTTTTCCATCTATTGGAGATACAATAAAATTACCTGTAGGATTAATTGCAATTCCATCTCCTATAATTTTATCAGAAAATACAGAATCTGGAACAGTAGTTATATCAACTATTTCTCCAGAAATAGGTGCTAAAACTTTGATAATAGTATTTTTTTGTATTATTTTTTTTTTTATTTTTTTAAAAATATCAGAAAAAAAATTCATTTTTATCTCCTAAAATACTTTGTTTATATAAAACATATTAATATTATTTATTAAATTCATATATAAGATTATTAATATCTTTAATAGTAGATTGTAATAAGATATTATCTGCTAAAATTTTTGCTTTACTCATTTCTATATTTCTAATAATATTTTTTATTTTAGGAATAAATGTTGAACTCATACTAAATTCATCTAAACCCATTCCTAATAAAATTGGAATTACACGTTCATCACTAGCTAATTCACCACACATACCAGTCCATTTACCTTCTGAATGTGATGCATTAATAACTTTTTTTATTAAATAAAAAATAGATGGAGATATTGGTTTATATAAATGAGAAATTAAATCATTACCACGATCTACAGCTAATGTATATTGAGTTAAATCGTTTGTACCTATACTAAAAAAATCAATTTCTTTTGCTAAATGTTCAGAAATAATAGCTGATGCAGGAGTTTCTACCATAATTCCTACTGGAATATTTTTATTAAAATGTTTTTTTTCATTTTGAAGTTGTTTTTTTAAAAAATTTAATTCTTCTTTTAAAAAATAAACTTCTTCAATAGAAATAATCATTGGAAACATAATACATAATTTTCCAAATATTGATGCTCTTAAAATAGCTCTTAATTGTGTATGTAATATTTCTTTACGATCCATAGTTATTCTAATAGCTCTCCATCCTAAAAAAGGATTATTTTCCTTAGGTAAATTCATATAAGGAATATCTTTATCTCCTCCTATATCCATAGTACGGATAATAATAGATTTACCATACATACTTTTTGCTACTATTTTGTAAGCATGAAACTGTTCCTCTTCTGAAGGTAAAGAATTACGATTCATAAATAAAAATTCTGTACGATATAATCCAATTCCTTCAGCACCATTTTTTTTTGCATTATTTAAATCTTCTAATGAACTAATATTAGCACATATTTTAATTTTTATATTATCTTTAGTTATAGCTGGTAAATTACTTAATTTTATTAATTTATTTTTTTCAAAAATATATTTATTATATATTAATTTAATTTTATTAATTATTTTAATTGTAGGATTTATATATATATTATTATTAATACTATCTAAAATTAAATAATCATTTGTTTTAACTTTACTAGTAATATTTCCTGTACCTACAATAGCTGGTATTTCTAAAGAACGAGCTATTATTGCTGTATGAGAAGTTTGACTACCAAAATCTGTAATAAATCCTAAAATTTTTTTTAAATTTAATTGAGCCGTTTCTGATGGTGTAAGATCTTTAGCAATTAAAATTACTTTATTTTTTATTTTATTTAAATTAATAATATTAGTACCTAATATATTTTTTATTAAACGATTACCAATATCTTTAATATCAATTATTCTAGATTTTAAATATTCATCCTTAAGATTTTTTAATAATTTTATTTGATATTTTATTACATAATTTACAGCAGCATCAGCTGATAAAAGATTATTTTTTATTAATGAAATAACTTCTTTAATCATTTCTTCATCTTGTAAAAGTATAATATGTCCTTCAAATATAGATTTTTTTTCATCATTAAAATTATTTATTGATTTATTTTTAATTAATTCAATTTGTTCTATTGATTTTTTTTGTCCGTCAAAAAATTTTTTAATTTCAAATTCTATTTGATTATTCATAATTTTATTATGATTAATAATAATATTATCTACTTTTAATAAAAATGCTTTACCAAAAGCAATACCAGGAGAAGCTAAAATTCCTGAAATCATAATTTACCTCTATTATCATCTAATGATTTTTTATTAAATATTATTAATTTCAATAATATATCATTTAAATAGAAAATTAATTATTTTTATAAATATATTATTAATAATTTGAATAATTTTATTTTTAAATATAATTTATAATTTTTTAATAATTTTTATTAAATGTTCTATTGCTTCTTTTTCATCTATTCCGTAAGCTGTTAAAATAATTGAAGTTCCTTTAGTCATTCCTAATGTTTGTATCTTAAATAAACTTTTAGCATTAACTGTTTTTCCATTGGATGTAATTGTTATATCAGAAATAAAAGATTTAGCTTCTTTTACAAAAAGTGCTGCTGGACGAATATGTAAACCATGAGTATTATTAATAATAATTTCTTTTTGGAACATTATTTTTACCTAATTTTAAATTAATTTATTATTTTAAAATTTTATATTTTATAATAATAATTAATTTTATTTATGAATAAGAGTTTTATTATATAATTAATTATTATAAAATTTAATAAATAACATAAATCAATAATTTTAAATATTAATTATTTACAATAATTAATACAATAATTCATTATTATTTTTATATCAAATTTTATTTAATTTAATATTTAAATTAGCCATATTAAACATTAATATTTTATTAATTAATTATAACCATATTTTAGATTGTGTAATAATTACTGGTAATGGAACATCCCATTTACAAATAGGAAATTTATTATTTAATTGACAATCATAAGCTATTCCTATAGGTAAAATATTATTTGATTTATTTATTAATAATCTATCATAATATCCACCACCCATACCTAATCTATAATGATTAAAATTAAATGATACAATTGGTACTATTATTATATCTAATATATCAATTAAAAATAAAGATTCTTTTTTCACGTTAGGTTCTAATATATTAAATTTATTAAATTTTAATATTGTATTAGAATTATATTTAGAAAATAGTAATTTTCCTTTAAAAAATGGATCTATAATAGGAACAAAAACTGTTTTATTTTGTAACCATAATTTTTTTATTAATAAATTTGTATTTATTTCTCCTGAAAAAGAAATAAATAATCCTATATTTTGATTTTTTCTAAATGAGATAAAATTTAATAGTTTATTAGTAATAATATTATCTAAAATATGTTTATTAATAATAGAAATATTTTTTCTTAATTTTTTACATTTATTACGAATTTTTATTCGTTGAAGTATTTTTTTTTGCATATAAATTATATTGTAAATAATGTATTAAAATATAATTTTATATAATTTATTTAATAAAAATTAAAGAATATATTTTAAAATTTTTTATATATTGAATAATATTTTTTTTAAATATATTATTAATTAAATTATTTATAAATATTAAAATATATTTAAATAAATATTCCAAAAATTTTAGTTAAAAAAATTATTAATTTTATTAAAAATTATTAAAATATTATAGGTTATAGTAATTATGACACAAATATTTGATATTTATCATAATAAAAATGGTTTTTTAACAAAAACTATATTTTCTATTATAAAAAAATATAATTCTCCAATTTGGTTATATTGTGCAGAAACTATAAAAAAACGTATTTTACAATTAGCAAAATTTGATACTATCAGGTTTGCTCAAAAAGCATGTTCTAATATAAATATTTTAAAATTAATGAGAAAAGAAGGTGTAAAAGTAGACGCAGTATCTTTAGGAGAAATAGAAAGAGCACTAATAGCTGGTTATAATAATAAAAATAAAGATGATATTATTTTTACAGCAGATATTTTTGACTTTAATACATTAAAACGTATTATAGATTTAAATATTACTGTTAATGTTGGTTCAATAGATATGTTACATCAATTAGGACCATTATCTAAAAATCATAATATTTGGTTACGTATTAATCCAGGATTTGGACATGGACATAATAAAAAAACTAATACTGGTGGTGAAAATAGTAAACATGGTATATGGCATACAGATTTAAAAAAATCTATTGAAATTATAAATAAATATAATTTAAAATTAATAGGAATGCATATACATATAGGATCAGGTGTTAATTATTCTCATTTAAAAAAAGTATGTGATGCTATGACTGATTATGTATTAAAACCATATATTCCTAAAATTAATATAATATCTGCAGGTGGTGGTTTATCTGTGCCTTATAAATTATATGATAAAAGTGTTGATACGAAACATTATTTTAAATTATGGAATAAAACACGTAATATTATTAATAATCATTTACAAAAAAATATAAAATTAGAAATTGAACCTGGTAGATTTTTAGTAGCAGAATCAGGAATATTAATTTGTCAAATATGTGCTATAAAAAAAATAAAAGAAAAACGGTTTATTTTAGTTGATGTTGGTTTTAATGATTTTATGAGACCTGCAATGTATGGAAGTTATCATTATATATCAGCAATTTCTTCAAAAGGTATAGATATGTCATATTTACCAAAAATAGAAGCTATAGTTGCTGGTCCTTTGTGTGAAGCAGGAGATGTATTTACTCAGTCAGATAATGGAGAAATAAAATTTTGTTTATTGCCATATGTTCATGTTGGAGATTATTTAGTTTTTCATGATACAGGTGCTTATGGAGCATCTATGTCATCTTGTTATAATAGTAGACCTTTAATACCAGAAATATTGATTGAAAACGGTATTCCAAGAGAAATTCGTCGTCATCAAAAAATACAAGAATTAATTAGTTTAGAGATCTATTGAATTAAAATAGATGAATGATTCCTTTAATTAAAAATGTAATTCCTAAAAAAAATAATATTTTTAAAATTAATAATCTAATTATTTCATATTTATTAATTATTTTTATAATAAAATTTGTTATAAAAATAATAATAATATATGAAATAATTACTGCTATAAATATTAAGAAAAATTTTTTTGTTATACTTGTTAATATTATTAATGAATCTAAACTTGAAATAACATCTATAAAAATAATTTGTAAATAATTTTTTATTAATAAAAAATTATTATTATTTTGTATTTTAAAATTTTTAATATTTGTAATTTTATTTAAAGATTTTTCTGTAAAATATTTTTTTAGTAAAATTATTCCTCCTATTGTAAACATAAAATTTTTTATTGTATAATGATAGCTATATATATAAAATATATCAATATTATTTATATATGATAAAGAAAGAATAAATTTTATTAAATAAATACGAATTAATAATATTATTAAAAAAAGTAAATATTTTATTTTAAATGTTTTTTTAAAATATGATAATTGAGATATAGCTAATGAATAAATAATAATATTATCTATATTTAATATTATTTCTAATATTATTAAAAATAACAAAATAAATAAATTTACTGGTTGTATTTTACAAGAAAAAAAATTAAATATATAATCCTCCATTTAAAATTCTTATTTATATTTTATAAAAAATAATTTTGTAAAATTTTTTTTTAAATAAAAAGCTCTAGACTTAGTTAAAATAATATTATTATCTTTATTTATAGTTTTTATTAATTTATTTTTTTTAGATTTTGTTTTTACTACTAGAATAGTACCATTATAATAATTTATATTTTCAATATTACCAGAAATAAATAATGTTATTAATCCAATCCAATCATTATATAATTTTTTATAATCTTTTTTTGAAGGTTTCCATATAATTGGTTTACCTATTACTCGCATACTAAGAGGAGTATTTTTACTTTTAGTTATAATAGGTATCCATAAAATTTTAGATAATTTCTTATATAATTTACTTTTATTCCAAATAAAAACTTTTTTATTTATTAACGGAAAAGAACATATAAAAGTATCATTAATAGTATTTCCTTTTTCATCAATAGGAATAGTTTTAATTTCTATACCTATTTGAGGTATATCTTGATTAAATGTATTTTTTTGTTTATTACCTAGTAAATATAATTCAATTAATTTACCTATCCATCCTTTATCTTTATTTAAATTTATTGGAATATTATAATTTAACCATTTTGCAATATTTATTAGATAATGACCTGTTATTAATGATGCTCTTAGTAATAAGATTTTTTCACTATTAATATTATTAGAAAAAATTTTATTTATATTCATATAATCCATATGTATTTATTAAAAATAATATTTTTACTCATTAACATAATTATATATAATATTGTTATTTATAATAATAAAATGAATATGAAATATTTATTTTTTCCAAAAATAAATCCTATTGCTATTACAATAGGAAAAATTAATATTTATTGGTATAGTTTAATGTATATAATTAGTTTTTTATTTGTAATTAATATATCAAAATTAAAATTATATCGTAATTTATATTTGCAAAATAAAGAAAATGAAAATTTATTTTATTTATCTTTTATAGGACTTTTATTAGGAGGAAGAATAGGATATATATTATTTTATAATTTAAAATATTTTTTAATTAATCCTATATCATTAATCAAATTAAGAGAAGGTGGTATGTCTTTCCATGGAGGATTGATTGGTGCAGTTTTAGTTATTTTTATATATTCTATTTTTTATAAAAAAAAATTTTTACAATTAACTGATTTTATTACTCCATTAATTCCTTTTGGATTAGGAATGGGAAGGATAGGTAATTTTATTAATGATGAATTATGGGGACGAGTTACTATTAATATTCCATGGGCGATGTTATTTCCTAATTCAATTGAATCAGATTTAATTTATATTCAAAATCATAAAAATTTTATAAATTTATTTATACAATATGGTAATTTACCTAGACATCCATCACAAATTTATGAATTTTTTTTAGAAGGATTAATATTATTTATAATTTTAAATATAAATTTTACTAAAAAAAAAAAATTAGGTTATAATACCAGTATGTTTTTATTATTTTATGGTATATTCCGTATTTTTGTAGAATTTTTTAGAGAACCTGATATACAATTAGGTTTTTTTTACAATTATATAACCATGGGACAAATATTATCTTTTCCTATGGTAATTATAGGGTTAATTATGTTATATTATACTATATATAAAAAATTTAATTAATATAATTAGTATTACAATTTTTTCAGTATATTTACATAAAATAATGTTTATAACATGTTTACAATATATCATTCTAATGATTTAGATGTTTTATTAAATTTAATTAAATATAATATCTTAGAAAATCCATTAAATAATCCATTACAAACAGAAATTATAATTTTACCTAATCTAACATTTATTCCTTATTTAAAAATTTTTTTTTCTAAAATTATTGGAATACATGCTAATATTAATTATATTAAACCAGAAACATTTATTTGGAATGTATTTATAAAAATAATTCCAAAAATTAAAAAAGAAAATATTTTTAATAAAAAAATTATTATTTGGCAATTAATGAATATTATTCCAAAATTAATTATTTTACCGGAATTTAAACATTTTCATAAATATTTAAATAATATCAAAAATATTAATTCTTTATTTGAATTATCAATTCAAATTGCTAATTTATATGATGAATATCAAAAATATCGTCCAGAATGGTTATTTTTATGGGAAAATGATCAAATTATATCTTTCATAAAAAATAAAGATCAAATTTGGCAAGCTAAATTATGGAAACAATTAATTATATATAATAAAATAATATTAGGTAAACCATTATGGTATTTTAGTAAATTATACAATTACTATATTAATAATAAAAATATAATTAAAAATTCTATTTTACCAGAAAGAATATTTATTTTAAATACACAAAATATTCCTTTAATATATTTCCAATTATTAGAACAATTAACAGAGTATATAGAAATTCATATTTTAATAAATAATCCTTGTATGCATTATTGGGATAACATTAAACTAAATAAAAATTATAATTTTAATAATTCATTATTATTTTCTTGGGGAAATTATGGAATAAATAATATAAATAAATTAATAGAGTTACAATCTAGAGTTATAGAATCATTTATAATGATTAAATCTAAAAATTTATTAAAAAATATACAAAAAGATGTTTTTTTATTAAGAGAACATTCTTTTCCAATAAATAAGAAAAAAGAAATTAATAATATAGATGATTCTATACAAATAAATATTTTTTCAGATGCTAAACAAGAAATAGAATTTTTATCTATTAATATTATAAAATTAATAAATAGTAAAAATTATTATTTACATGATATCATTGTTATTTCTCCTAACTTAAATAGTTATTTACCTTTTATTTATTCTATTTTTAATAAAAAAAAAATACCTTTTAATATTTATTTAGATATTAACCAATGTCATATATTTGATATACCTGATGCATTTTTATTTTTATTAAATTTATCAAAAATAAAATGTAGTCCAGAAGAAATATTTTATTTATTAAATAATAATGATATCTCAAAAAAATTTTTTATTAATGATGAAGATGATTTAATATATTTACGCTATTGGATTAATGATATTGGTATCAAATATGGATTAGATTTTAGTAATTTTAAGAATATTTCTTTATTTAAAGATCAATATACTTGGAAATTTGGATTATATCGTATGTTATATGGTTATGCTATAGATAATAATTCAGGAAATTGGAATAATATTATTCCATACAATGGTACATTTGGTTTATCAGGAGAATTATTAGGAAAATTTACTTATTTTTTATTTATATTATATAAATGGAAAAAAAAATTAAATAAAAAACAAACAATAAAAAATTGGAAAATAAATTTAAAAAAATTATATTCAGAATTTTTTTATTCAAATATGTATTCAAATAAATATATGATATACTTTTTTAAAAAAATTATAATGTTTATTGATAATGGTTTAAATTCAAATTATGAACAAAAAATATCAATTAATATTATTATAAAAGAATTTCAAATTCAATTAGAAAAGAAAAAAAAACAATTTAATTATTCTTTAAATAAAATTAATTTTTGTAATTTTGAACAATTAAATGGAATATCTTTTAAAGCTAGTTTTGTAATAGGTATGAATAGTAAATATTATCCCAAATATTACTATCCAGTAATTTTTAATTTAATAAAAAAATATCCTAAAAAAAATGATAAAAATAATTTAGATAAAGAAAAATATTTTTTTCTTACATTATTAATGTCTTCTAAAGAAAAATTGTATTTAAGTTATATTAATAATAAAAATATAAATTATGATAAACAATATCCTTCTATTTTAATTACTGAATTATTAGAATATATCTCTCATAATTATTATATAAAAAAAAATAAAATAACTAATTGTATTATTAATAAAATATGTCATTTACATAAAGTAAATAGTAATTTTATGATATTCAAAGTCAATAATTATGATTTTTTAAATAAAAAAAATATTAATATTAATAATATATCACAATTAGAAATAAAAAAAATTTTTCTCAAAAAATTTTTAAATTTCTGGCAAAATCCTCTAAAAGGTTTTTTTAATCAAAGATTAGGAATATATTTATATGATTTAAATCAAATAAAATTTTCAGAAATAGAACCTTTTTCACTTGATTATTTAACAGAATATAAAATTAATAAAAAAATATTATATTCATTAATTTTTAATACAAATACTAATCTAATTTATTATCAATATTTAAATAAAGGAATTTTACCTTATGGTAATTATGGGAAAATATTATGGAATAATAAAAAAAAAAATATATGTAATTTATTTACTAATTATTTAAAAAATTATAAATATGATAATATTATTAAATACATTAATATAAATATATCTGGAATAAAATTATATGGAGAAATAAATTTTATAAGTTATATTAAAGGTTTTATAAAATATGAACCTAAAATTATAGATATAAAATCTATTATAGTTTTTTGGATAGAACATTTAATTTTATGTACAATAAATATTAGAGATGGAAATAAATTTATTTCAAAAATTGTAGGATTCAAAAATACTGAATATAATTTTTCTTATATTAGTCCTAATACAGCAATAATTTTATTAAAAAAATATCTTGATGGATATATATATGGATTAAATCATATGATTATGTTGCCCATGAAGAGTTCTTGGGAATGGTTATATTATTGTTTTGATAAAAAAAATAAGTGTATTAATTATGATATTTTTGTACAAAAAAATGCAAAAAAGAGATTTTTTTATTTTTGGAATTTAAATAGTAATTTTATAGGAGAATGTAATGATTTATATTTTAATAGATTAAATTATTTTTTAAATAAAAACAATTGGTTAAAAACTATAAAATTAATAGAAAAATGGATTTTACCTATAATGTTTTATATAAAATAAAATATTTTTATATTATAATGATAAAAAAAATAATACAAATTAAAGAATTTAATCCCTTTACAGATGATTTAAATCAAGAATATTTAATAGAAGCTTCAGCTGGAACTGGAAAAACTTTTACAATAATTATAATTTATCTGCGTTTTTTACTAGGTTTATATAAAAAAAATAGAATTAATATTCCATTATCAGTAGAAGAAATATTAGTAGTTACATTTACTGATGTTTCAACAAAAGATTTATGTAAAAGAATAAAAAATAGTATAATTATATTACGTACAGCATGTATAAAAGGTAATAGTCCGTATTCTATTATTAATAAATTTTTAAAAAAAATAAAAAATCTTCATGAAGCAAATTTAATTTTATTAAAAGCAGAATTAAATTTTCATAATGCAACTATTTTAACAATACATTCATTTTGTCAAAAAATTTTAAATCTTAAAAATTATGAAATTAATGGTTTTATTGATAACAAAAAATTAATTAATAATGAATTTTATTTACAAAATAATGCTTCTATAAATTTTTGGAGAAAATATTTATATCCTTTACCAAAAAATATTGCACAAATAGTATTACAATACTGGAAAACACCAAATGATTTAATAAATAAATTATTACCATTTTTATTAAAAGATAAATTACCTAAGTTAAAATATTATATTAATAATATAAGTTTAATAAAACAATTTTATAAAAATATACAATATATAAAAATTTTAAAAAAAGATTGGATTACATATAGTAATGATATAATTAATGTTATTATAAAATCCGATATTAATAAACATATTTATAATAATAGATCTATTAAACTTTGGATAGAATACATAAATAAATGGGTAAGTAATAATACTGAAGATAATTTTATTCCAGAACAATTAAAAAGATTTTCTCAAAATATTTTAATATCAAAAACTACAAATGGTAAAAGTTTTCCAAAACATATTTTATTTAAAAAAATAGAAATATTTTTAAATAAAATAATCAATTTAAAAATATTAATAATAATAAAAGCTATAAAATATATTAAATTTTTAGTTCAAAAAAATAAAGAAAAAAATGAACAAATTAGTTTTAATGATTTATTATCAATATTAAATAAATCATTAAATGATGATACAAGTAAAAATTTAGCACAAGATATAAGAAAATTATATCCTGTTGCATTAATAGATGAATTTCAAGATACGGATATACAACAATATGATATTTTTAAAAAAATATATATAAATCAATCTAATTGTACATTAATATTAATTGGTGATCCAAAACAAGCTATTTATTCTTTTAGAGGAGCTGATATTTTTACTTATATTAAAGCTTCACTTGAAATTAAAAATCGTTATACATTAAAGAATAATTGGAGATCATCTAAAACTATGGTTAATAGTGTTAATAAAATATTTTCTAATCGTACATATCCTTTTTTTTTTAAAAATATACTTTTTAATCCAGCATCATATGTAAAACAAAAATTAAATTATAATTTTATTATCAATAATATTATTCAACCAGGAATTACATTTTGGTTTTTACCTAAAGAAACAAATTTAAATTTATATAAACAAAAAATATCATATCAATGTGCTTATGAAATTTGTCAATGGCTTATATTAGGACAACAAAAAAAAATTTTTTTTAGAAAAAATGAAAATAACATTAATATTATTAATATATCAGATATAGCAGTATTAGTACGTAATAAATATGAAGCTAATATTATACAAAAGGAATTTATAAAATTTAATATTCCTTCTATTTATTTATCTAATTCTAATAGTGTTTTTGAAACTATAGAAGCAAAAGAATTAGTATTATTACTGCAATCTATTTTAGAACCTCATAAAGTAAAACGATTAAAAAATATTTTAGCAAGTAATTTATTTAATATAAATTTATCTAATTTTGATTATAAAAAAGAAAAATATTTTTTAGAAAAAATTATTAATCAATTTATTAAATATAAAAATTTATGGGATAAATATGGGATTTTATTAATGTTAGAAAATATTTTTTTAAAAAAAAATATTTTATTTAAAAAAAATATAATAAATAGTAATCATAAAAAAAAAATACAAAATATATTACATATAGCAGAATTAATAGAAATAGAATTTATAAAAATTAAAAGTAAAAAACAAATAATTATCTGGTTATTAAAACAAATTACATTTCCAAATAATAGATCAGTTGATCAACAAATAAGATTAGAAAATAATTCTAATCAAATAAAAATAATTACTATTCATAAAGCTAAAGGATTACAATTTCCATTAGTATGGATACCTTTTATTGCTTCTAATTTTTTAGATTTAATAAATGATGAGGGAATAATTTATCATGATAGAAAAACATTAAAAACAATTGTAGACTTTAAAAAAGATGATGATAGTATCAAACATGCATTAGAAGAATTATTATCAGAAAATTTACGATTATTATATGTATCTTTAACTAGATCAATTTTTCATTGTAGTATTGGTATAGGAAATATTAAAAATAATAAAAAAAAATATCAAAAATATCTACCATATCAAAGTGCTATAGAATTTTTAATAAATAATAAAAATAATTTAAATCCTAAAAATTTTGAAAATTCTTTATATTCTTTAATAAATTCAGATATTCAAATTAAAATTATAACTAAAAAAAAATTAATACAATATAATCCTATATGTCCTATAAAAGAAAAAAATACAAATACATATTATAATGAATTAAAAATTCATAAATATAATACTTTGTTAATTACAAGCTATTCTATAATAAAAAATAACTTAAATATAAATAATAATATTTATAAATATAAAATTTTAAATCCTAAAAAAAAATATATAAAAAAAACACCACATACTTTTCCTGTAGGAAAAAAAACGGGAATTATTTTACATAATATTTTTGAAAAATTAAATTTTACTAAAAGAATTTCATATTCTTTTATTAAAAAAGAATTATATAATAAAGAAATTAATTCTTCTTGGTATAATATATTAATAAAATGGTTAACAAATATATTACATCATCCATTGGGAAAAGATAATATTATTTTAAGTAAAATAAAAAATGAAAATAAAAAAACAGAACTAGAATTTTATTTAACTATAAAAAATGAATTATGTAGTATTGAATTAAATAAAATAATATGTCAATATGATAATATTTCTAAAAAATTACCAATATTAAATAATAACATTCAAGGAATATTAAAAGGTTTTATTGATTTAGTATTTTTATGGAATAAAAAATATTATTTAATAGATTATAAATCTAATTGGTTAGGAAATGATTATAGTAAATATACTAAAAAATACATAGAAAAAAATATACGTTTAAATAGATATGATTTACAATATCAAATATATACATTAGCTTTACATAAATATCTTTGTTCTCGTATTAAAAATTATAATTATAAAGAACATTTTGGAAGTGTTTTATATTTGTATATAAGAGGTATAAATAATTTTAAAAATAATTCTAATGGTGTTTGGGAAATAAAACCATCTTATAAATTAATTGAAAAATTAGATCAATTAATTTCTTAAAAATTTTAAATATAACTAAATTAATAATATGTATTATTTTTTAAAAAAATTATATAAAAATAATTTTATGCGTTTAATTGATTTACAATTTGCATATATACTTACATCTAAAAATGAACCATATTTAATGTTTATTGTTGCCTATCTTAGTTACTTTACTAGTAAAGGTAATGTTTGTTTACCTTTATTAAGATTTAATATAAAGAGTATATTAAAAAAAAAAAATATTATTTTATCAAAAAAAGAAATAGAATTAATTAATAATATTACAAAACAGAAAAAAAAACTATTATATTATTCAATTATTGGTAATGGTGATAAAGTTACTCCATTAGTTATACAAAATAATTGTCTTTATTTATATAGAATATGGAAAGCAGAAAATATAATTATTAAAAATTTAATAAATAATTATTTTATTTTACCAAAAAAAAATAATATAAAAAAAACATTAAATCTTTTATTTAATCAAAATGATATTTGGCAAAAAATATCAGTAGCTATTGCTTTTACTCATAAAATCAGTATAATTACAGGATCTCCTGGTACAGGTAAAACACATATTATAGCAAAATTAATAATATTTTTTATAAAAATGTATTCTATTCCCTTAAAAATTAAAATAGTTGCTAGTACAGGAAAAGCAGCTAATAGACTAACAGAATCAATTAATCAATATTTTATAAAAAATAATTTTTTAATTAGTAAAGAAGAAAGAAAAAATATTCCTTATAAAGCAACTACTATTCATCATTTATTAAAAATTAATATGTATAATAAAGAAACTTTATATAATATTAATAATAAACTAATTGTTGATCTATTAATTATAGATGAAGCATCTATGATTGATTTAAATTTAATGTCAATTATATTAAATATTTTATCTACTAATAGTAAACTAATTTTATTAGGTGATGATAATCAATTACCTCCAATAGAAATTGGTTATATTTTTAAGGATCTTTGTAATTTTAAAAAATTTAATTTTACTAAAGAATATTCAAAATGGTTATATGACATAACTAATTATCTTGTTGAAAAGAAAAATAATACTCAAAGTTTTTTTTTACGTAATTGTATTAGTTTATTAAAACATAATTATCGTTATGAACATAATTCAGGAATTAGTAAATTAGCCATATTAATAAAAGAAGGAAATGTAAAAAAAACTAAAGAATTATTATTTAATAATAAATTTAATGATGTTAGATATATTAATATTTATAATGAAAAAAAATATAAATTAATGATAATGAAATTTGTTTTAGAATATAAAAAATACTTTAATTATTTAATAAAATACAGTAATATTCATGATATTTTTAATTATTTTAATAAATATCAAATTTTATGTGCTATAAAACATGGATTATTTGGTACAAAAGAAATTAATGCTCAATTAGAAAATGAATTTTTAGAGAACAATATTTTAAATAATACTTACAAAGAAAATAATTGGTATATAGGTCGTCCTATTATTATTACACAAAATAATAGTTTTTTAAATTTATATAATGGTGATATAGGAATTACTTTTTTAGATAAATTAGATAATGAATTAAAAATTAAATTTAATTTATCTAATGGAAAATATCATAATGTTCTTATAAATAATTTACCTAAATATGATTTAGCATATGCAATTACAGTACATAAATCTCAAGGTTCAGAATTTAATAATACATCTTTAGTATTACCTAATAAATATTCATCAATATTAACTAGAGAATTAATTTATACTGCAATTACAAGATCTAAATCAAAAATATCAATTTATAGTAGTAATAATTCAATATTGTTTAAATCAATAAAATCAAAAATAGTACGATTTTCTAATTTAGAAAACCGTATTTTACAAATTTAAAAATAATTATAAATTTAATAAATTTTTTATAAAAATAATATTTTATTAGATATTTTACATTAAACGTTCTTTAATACGAGCTGATTTTCCTGTTAATTTACGTAAATAATATAATTTTGCTTTTTTAACATATCCATGTTTTTTTATAGTTATAGAATTAATTATTTTTGAATATATTTGAAATACACGTTCAATACCAATATTATTAGATATTTTTCTTACAGTAAATGAAGTATTTAAACCTCTTTTACGTATAGCAATTACAATTCCTTCAAAAGATTGTAATCTTTTTTTAGAACCTTCAACAACCCATACTTTTATTTCTAATGTATCTCCTGGTCTAAATAAAAGAGAAATTGTACTTTTCTTTATTTGTTCTTTTTCTATAGAATTAATAATATTCATTATATTTCCTAATATTATATTATTTTTTAAAAAAATTTTTTTTAAAATAATTATTTTTAAATTGATCAAATAATATTTTTTCTTCTTTAGTTAATTTTTTTTTTTTAAATAAATCTGGTCTTTTTAACCATGTACGACCTAAAGATTGTTGTAATCTCCATTCCTTTATTTTTTTATGATTTCCTGATAATAAAATATCCGGTACTTTTTCCATATTTTTTAATATTTTTGGTCTAGTATAATTTGGGCAGTCTAATAAGCCATTATTAAAAAAAGAATCTGTATCATTTGAAGATTTTTTATTTAAAACTCCAGGAATTAATCTAGCTAAAACATCAATTAAAACCATAGCTGGTAATTCTCCTCCACTAAGAATATAATCGCCTATAGATATTTCTTCTTCTATATAAGAATTTATAACTCGTTCATCTATACCTTTATACCTACCACAAACTAATATTAATTTTTTATATATTAATAAATTTTTTATATATGATTTATTAATTCTTTTTCCTTGAGGAGATAAATAAATTAATTTTGCATAACCATTTGCTTTATATTGTGCAGCATTAATAGATTTTATTAATGGTTCTGCCTTTAATAAAACTCCACTACCACCACCATAAATATTACAATCTACATTATGATATTTATTTTTTGTATAATCTCTAGGATTCCAAAATTTTAATTTTAAAAGTTTTTTTTTTATACCTTTACTAATTATTCCATAATCAGTAATTGATTTAAACATTTCAGGAAATAAACTAATAATACCAATCCACATAATTATTTTTTACTTTAATAAATATTAAAATTCCAATTTACTTGAATAATATGATTTGTTAAATCAATATTTTTAATGACTTGATTTTCAATAAAAGGGATTAATTTTAATTTAATATTTTTTTTATTTTTTATTAAAATATCAGATTTTATAATAAGTACATCATTAGCACCTGTTGATATAATATTTTTTACTATACCTAAATTATTAGAATTATTTATATTAATAATTTTACATCCAATTATATCATTCCAATAATATTCACCTATTTTTTTATATTTTGTTAAATAATGATAAAAAATATAAATTTTATAATTTACTAATTTAATAACTTCATTACGATTATTAAAATTATTGATTTTAACAATATAATAATTATTATTAAATATCCAATTAGTAAATATTATTGGAACTATTTTAGATTTATTATTCATAATAAATAAATTTTTATAAAAAAAAATATTTTTTTTATTAGATGTATAAGAATATAATTTTATATATCCTTTTATACCATGTACTGATCCAAATTTACCTAATACTATTTTTTTAATAATATTCATTTTGTAATAATTCAATTATTATTTTTTATTAAAAAATTAACTCTTTTAGAAATAATTGCTCCTTTTGATATCCAAAAATTTACTTTTTCTTTATTTATTTTAATATTATCATTTTTTTTTGAAGAAAATGGATTAAAATAACCAATACGTTCAATAAAACGTCCATCTCTTGGACTTTTATTATTAGTTACAACTATTTGATAAAAAGGTTTCTTTTTTATTCCATGACGAGATAAACGAATTTTAACCATATAATATCACCTATACTAAATATTTAATTTTTTTTTTTTGGAAAAATATTTTGTAATTTATGAAAAATTTTTTTTATACCATGATTATTTTTTATTTTTTTAGATATTAATCTAAATTGATTATATTGTTTAAAAATAATATTAATTTTTTGTATAGAAATACCAGATCCCATAGATATTCTTTTTTTTCTTGAATAATTAATAATATTAATATCTAATTTTTCTTTAATAGTCATAGAATTAATAATTGTTTTAGTTTCTTTAACTATATTACTATTTGTATTAAGAATATTTGATATTGGATTAATAGAATAATTTATATTTGAAAAATTCATTTTATTTATTAATTTTGTAATTCCATTATTACCTATTTTATTTATTTGTTCTATTTGATTTAAAAAATCACTTATATTAAATTCTTTTCCTTCTTTTAATTTCTTTATTAATTTTTCATTTTTTATATTATTAATTTTATTTTCAATATCTTTAATAGAAGATAATTCTTCTTGCATTCCTAAAATTCTAATAGTAATATTTTTTGGAGAAAAAACTTCTATTTTATCTAATTTTTCTCCAGTACCAATAAATTTTATTGGTTTATTAGTTATATATCTAATTGATAAAGCAGCTCCACCTCTTGAATCACCATCAGTTTTGGTTAAAAAAATTCCTGTTAATGGTAATATTTTATTAAAAATATTAGCACTATTAACTGCATCTTGTCCGGTCATTGAATCAACAACAAATAAAGTTTCTATCGGTTTGATATAATCATGAATATTTTTTATTTCATTCATCATAATATCATTTATATGTAATCTTCCAGCAGTATCTATGATTAATATATCATAAAAATTAATTTTTGCATGATTTAATGCATTTTGAGCAATTTTTATTGAAGAAAAATTTTTATTTTGATTAAAAAAATCTATTTTTACTTGCTGAGCTAAAATTTTTAATTGTTCCATAGCTGCAGGTCTATAAATATCAGTTGATGCAACTATTATTTTTTTTTTATATTTTTTTTTCAAAAAATATGCTAATTTAATAGTACTAGTAGTTTTTCCAGAACCTTGTAATCCTGCTAATAAAATTACTGCAGGTGGTTGAATCGCTAAATTAATATTTATATTAGATTTATCCATAATTTTTATTAAATTATCTTTAACTAATTTAATTAATTCTTGTCCAGGAGTAAAACTATTATTAATTCTTTTACCAACAACATCTTTTTTAAGATTATCAATAAGATTATTAACAACTTTTAATGCTACATCTGCTTCTAATAAATTATTAGATATTTTATCTAATGTCTCTTTTATATTTTTTTCTGTTAATCTGCCATAATTACTTATTTTAGATAATGTTTTTGATAATTTATTTCGTAAATTTTCAAACATTTATATTTTTTCCTCTTATTAAAAATTTTTATTTTCACTTTTAAATATTATATAATTAATAATTATTAACTTAAAAAAATAAAATAAGTATATTTAAATATTAATTTTAAATTTAATGATTTATTATATATATATTTATTTTAAATGAAAATGATAAATAATATTGAATTAGAAAAAATTATTAATGAAAAATTAAATTCAAATAATATTAATGATTATGTTCCCAATGGATTACAAATAGAAGGAAAAAATAATATTACAAATATTATTATAGGAGTTAGTGCATGTCAAGATTTATTAGATAGGGCAGTTTCTAAAAAGGCAGATGCAATCATAGTACATCATGGATATTTTTGGAAAAATGAATCTTTAATAATAAAAGGATTGAAACGTAATCGTTTAAAAACATTATTATCTAATAATATAAATTTATATAGTTGGCATATTCCATTAGATATTAATAATACTATAAGTAATAATATATTTTTAGCAAATTTATTAAATATTAATATTTTAGGTAAAATTAATCCTTTTGTTTTTTATGGTAATTTTAATCCTCCTTTAACCATTAAAGATTTAATAAAACTAATTAAATATAAATTAAATCGTATACCTCTACATTTAGGAAAAAATGCACCTAAAATTATAAATAATATTGCTTGGTGTAGTGGAGCTGGACAAAAATTTTTTGAGAAAATAATAAATTTTAATATTGATGTTTTTCTTACAGGTGAAATATCAGAACAAACAATACATATTGCTACAGAATATGGTATTAATTTTATATCTGCAGGACATCATGCTACCGAAAAAGGAGGTGTAATTATGTTAGGTGAGTGGTTAAAAAATAAATATAAACTTAAAATTAATTTTATTGACATAAATAATCCTGTTTAATTATATATATTAATGATTATTATATATAATTTGTTTTAAAATTAAATAATTTTAATAAATTATTATATAAAAAGGAATTATTTTGAATAAAAAATTAGATTTAAAATCATTAACAGCATTAGTGATTAGTTCTATGTTAGGAGCAGGTGTTTTTAGTTTACCACAAAATATGGCAGCTATTGCAAGTCCTGCTGCATTAATAATAGGATGGATTATTACTGGAATAGGAATTATTTTTTTAGCTGTTTCAATGTTACTACTTCATAAACTAAAACCTAATCTTGATGGTGGTATTTTTGCATATGCTAGAGATGGATTCGGAGAATTAATAGGATTTTGCTCTGCATGGGGTTATTGGTTATGTGCAGTTATTGCAAATGTTTCTTATTTAGTTATTGTTTTTTCAGCAATAAGTTTTTTTACTGATCATTCTAATCATATAATTTTTGGTAATGGTAATACATGGGAATCTATATTAGGTGCATCAATTTTACTTTGGTCTGTACATTTTTTATTATTAAAGGGAACTCGAACTGCAGCAATTATTAATATAATTGCTACTTTAGGAAAATTACTTCCATTAAGTATATTTATAATATTATCTATATTAGCTTTTAATCTTCAAAAATTTAATATTGATTTTACTGGAATTAAATTAGGAATTCCAATTTGGGAACAAATAAAAAATACAATGTTAATTACTCTATGGGTATTTATTGGAGTAGAAGGAGCAGTAATTTTATCTTCTAAAGCTAAAAATAAAAATGATGTAGGTAAAGCAACATTATTAGCAGTTATGATTGCTTTATGTGTATATTTATCAGTAACAATATTATCATTAGGAATTATTAATAGAATAGATTTAGCTAATATGAGAAATCCTTCCATGGCAGGATTAATGACAATATTAATTGGTAAATGGGGCAATATAGTTATAGCTTTAGGATTAATTATATCAGTTTGTGGTGCTTATTTAAGTTGGACAATTATGGCAGCTGAAGTTCCATGGATAGCAGCAAAAAATAGAATGTTTCCTAAATGTTTTGAAAAACAAAATATTAATAAAGTACCTTCTTTAGCACTTTGGTTTACAAATAGTAGTATGCAATTATGTTTAATTTTAATTTGGTTAACAAAATTAGATTATAATAATTTATTAATTCTAGCATCTGAAATGATATTAGTACCTTATTTTTTAGTTGGTGCATATTTATTAAAAATATCTTGTTATAATAAAAAAATATTACATATATTTATAGGCATAGGATCATGTATATATGGTATATGGTTATTATATGCTTCAGGACCTTTACATTTATTATTATCATTAATTTTATATGCTCCTGGTTTAATATTTTTGATAATATCAAAAATATATAATCCTGATATTCTTATATTAAATAATAAAGAAAAATTTATTTTAATTTTTTTATTATTAGGATCAATTTTTTCTTTATTTTATTTAATAAAATAAAAAATATATAAAAATTTATTTTATTATTTAATAAATTAAATATATGACTGTTATAATATTATAACAGTCATATAAATTTATAATTTAAAATTATTAAAATCTTTAATATTAACTGTAGAATCAATTTGTCCAATTAAATAAGAACTAACTTCTACTTCTTGAGGAGCCATTTGTACATTATCTGAAATTAACCATGAATTAATCCATGGTATAGGATTATTTTTAATTTTAAAAGGTAAATTTAAACCAATATTTTTCATTCTTACATTAGTAATATATTTAATATATTGACATAAAATTTTTTTATTTAATCCTATTATAGTACCATTAGAAAATAAATATTCAGCCCATTTTTGTTCTTGTTTTGCAGCATTTAAAAATAATTTATAACATTGAGGACGACATTCAATAGCAATTTTTGCCATATCTATATCTTCATCTCCCTTATGCATTATATTTAATATATATTGTGTTCCTATTAAATGTAAATATTCATCACGTGCTATAAAACGAATAATTTTTGCATTACCTTCCATTAATTCTCTTTCAGCAAAAGCAAAAGAACATGCAAAACTAACATAAAATCTTATTGATTCTAATATATTAATATTCATTAAACATAAATATAATTTTTTTTTCAATTCATATAAACTAATATTTTTTTTTAATCCATTAATTATATGAGAACCTTCTCCAAATAAATGCCAATAATTTGTCATTTTAATAAGTTCATCATAATAATGAATAATATCTGTTGCTCTAAGAATAATATTTTTATTTGTTACAATATCATCAAAAACTAATGAAGGATCATTAATAATATTTCTAATAATATAAGTATAAGAACGAGAATGTATTGTTTCAAAAAAAGACCATGTTTCCACCCATGTTTCTAGTTCAGGAATAGAAATTAATGGTAATAATGCTATGTTTGGACTTCTTCCTTGAATAGAATCTAATAAAGTTTGATATTTTAAATTACTAATAAATATATGTTTTTCATGTTGAGGTAGATTTTCATAATGAATACGATCACATGATATATCTATTTCTTCAGGTCTCCAAAAAAAACTTAATTGTTTTTCAATTAATTTTTCAAAAATATAATGTTTTTGTTGATCATAACGAGCTATGTTTACAGATTGTCCAAAAAACATAGGTTCTTTTAACTGATTATTTTTTTTATAAGAAAAAGTAGTATAACTCATTTTATTATCCAAATACTAATTAATAAATTTTATTAAATTATACAAGACCCATAATGACAGATATTAGATTCTATGGAATTTAGATCACTTTGTCTATCTTTAGCTCCATCTCTTGTATTTTGATAGTATAAAGTTTTTATTCCTAATTGATATGCTTTTAATAAGTCTTGTAATAATTGTTGCATTGGTATTTTACCATTAATAAATTTTTTAGGATCATAATTTATATTTGATGAAATTGATTGATCAACAAATTTTTGCATTAAACTAATTAAATTTAAATATCCACTATTATTAGGAATATTCCATAATAGTTCATATTTTTCTTTTAATTTTTCATATTCAGGTATAACTTGTTTTAATATCCCACTTTTTGATGTTTTTATACTTATATATCCTCTTGGTGGTTCAATTCCATTAGTTGCATTAGATATTTGAGATGAAGTTTCTGAGGGCATCAAAGCAGATAATGTTGAATTACGTAAACCATATTTTTTAATTTTATTTCTTAATTTTTCCCAATTAAAATGTAAAGGTTCATTAGTAATATTATCAACTGACTTTTTATATGTATCAATAGGTAAAATTCCTTGTGAATAAGTAGTTTCTTTAAATAAAGGACAAGTACCTTCTTCTTTAGCTAAATTATTAGAAGCTTGTAGAAGATAATATTGAATAGCTTCAAAAGTCTTATGTGTTAAATTATTTGCACTATTATCAGAATAACGAACATTATTTTTTGCTAAATAATAAGCATAATTAATTACTCCTATTCCTAAAGATCTTCTTCCTAAAGCAGCATTTTTTGCTGCAGGAATAAGATATTCCTGATAATCTAATAAACAATTTAATGCTCTTACTATTAAATCTGATAATGTTTTTAATTCAGTTAAATTATTAATTACTCCTAAATTAAAAGCTGATAAAGTACATAATCCAATTTCTCCATTAGGATCATTAACATTATTTAATGGTTTAGTTGGAAGAGTAATTTCTAAACATAAATTAGATTGTCTAATGGGAGCAATACTAGAAATAAATGCAGAATGTGTATTACAATGATCAACATTTTGAATATATATTCTTCCTGTAGAAGTACGTTCTTGCATCATTAATGAAAATAAATTTATAGCAGTAAGATTTTTTTTACGAATATTAATGTTTTTTTCATATTTTTTATAAAGAAATTCAAATTTTTTTTGATCTGAAAAAAAAGATTCATATAAATCTGGTACATCTGAAGGACTAAATAAAGTAATAATATCTCCATTAATTAAACGTTTGTATAATAATTTATTTAATTGTACTGCATAATCTATATGACGAACTCTATTATCTTCTGTACCTCTATTATTTTTTAATACTAATAAATTAGTAATTTCTAAATGCCATAATGGAAAAAATAATGTTCCAGCACCACCTCTTACTCCTCCTTGAGAACAAGATTTTATTGCTGTTTGAAAATGTTTATAAAAAGGTATACATCCAGTATGAAATGCTTCTCCATTTCTAATAGGACTACCTTCAGCGCGAATACGTCCTGCATTAATACCAATTCCTGCTCTATGAGAAATATATTTAATAATAGCACTTGTAGTTGCATTAATAGAATCAATATTATCATCACATTCAATTAAAATGCATGAACTAAATTGTTTATTAGGAGTACGAACTCCAGACATAATAGGAGTAGGTAAAGAAATTTTAAATGTAGAAATAGCATTATAAAATTTTTTTATATAATCCATTCTTTTTGAATTATGATATTTAGCAAATAAGCATGCAGATATTAGAATATATAAAAATTGAGCACTTTCATAAATTTTTCCTGTTACTCTATTTTTAATTAAATATTTTCCTTCTAATTGCTTAACTGCTGCATAAGAAAATTTCATATCACGATTATGATCAATAAATTTATCCATAAATTTAAATTCTTCTTTTGTATATACTTCTAAAAGAAATTTATCGTATTTTTTTTGATATATCATTGATTTAACATGATTATATAATTTAGGTGGTTGAAATTGACCATAAGCTTTTTTTCTTAAATGAAAAATTAATAATCTTGCTGCCATATATTGATAATTAGGATTTTTTTCTGAAATAAGATCTGCTGTAGTTTTTATAATTATATCATGAATATTAGTAGTAGTAATATTATTATAAAATTGTGAATAAGATATTGATTGTACTTTAGATATAGATATATTTGTTAAGTTTTTAGCTGCTCTATTAAGCATTCTATAAATTTTATTTAAATTTATAGATTCAATATTTCCATTTTTTTTTATTACAAATAAATTATGATTCATATATTACCTATTAAAAATATTATTTTTTTTATGAATAATTATATATTTATAGATATGTAAAATATTTTAAATATAAAAAAGATTAAAAATAATAATGTTTAAAACATAATAATTATATTTATAATATTATTTTTAATTAAATTTGTATAATAATCTAACAATTACAATAGAATTACATATAATATAAGTAAAATAATATTTTTGATATATGATACATTTATTATATAAATAATATTCTTTATTTAAAATTAAAAAATTTAATAAAAATTATTAATACTGTATAATAGTATTAAATTAAATTAAATTAAATTAAATTAAATTAAATTTTATTTTATTAATAAAATATTTATATTTTAATATAATTAGAATAATTTTATTAATTAATAAAAAAAATTATTTTAAAATATTTTTATATTAAAATTAAATATATATAAGTAAAATTATTTATTATTATTTTTTTTGATTAATTGAATTATTTTTAATTGAGCTATAATTTTAGATAATTCTTTTATAGCTATCATATTATTTTTGTTAAAATTTATTTTTTTTTCTATTTGATATTTTTTTTGTAAAATTTTTTTTTCATTTAAATCAGAACTTTTTATGGCAACATCTGCTAAAATATTAACTTGTTTTCTTTTAATTTCTAATATTCCACCTGAAATATAAATATATTGATTATATTTTTTTTGATTAATGTATATAATTCCTGGTTTTATTAAAGTTAATAAAGGTATATGACCAGGATATATACTTAAATATCCTTCTATTCCTGGAATTTTTATTTTTTGTACTAAATCACAAAATATTTTTTTTTCTATATTAATTATATTTAAAAAATATTCTTTACACATAAATATTATCCAATAATATATTAATTATTTTTAGATTTTTTTATTACTTCATTTATTGAACCTACCATATAAAAATTTTGTTCTGGTAAATGATCAAAATCACCATTAACTATACCTTTAAATCCTTTTATGGTATCTTTTAAACTAACATATGAACCTTTAATTCCTGTAAACATTTCAGCTACAAAAAACGGTTGTGAAAAAAATTTTTGAATTTTTCTTGCACGAGAAATAATAAGTTTATCTTCATCAGATAATTCATCTATTCCTAAAATAGCAATTACATCTTTTAGTTCCTGATAACGTTGTAATAAAGATTTTACATTTTGTGCTATATTGTAATGATCTTTACCAATAATTAATGGATCTAATTGCCTACTAGTAGAGTTTAATGGATCTATTGCTGGATATATACCTAAAGAAGCAATTTGTCTACTTAAAACTATAGTAGCATCTAAATGAGAAAATGTAGTTGCAGGTGATGGATCAGTTAGATCATCTGCTGGAACATAAATAGCTTGTATAGAAGTTATAGAACCATTATTAGTAGAAGTAATTCTTTCTTGTAAAACACCCATTTCTTCTGAAAGAGTAGGTTGATAACCTACTGCAGATGGAATTCTTCCTAATAAAGCAGAAACTTCACTACCAGCTAAGGTATATCTATAAATATTATCAATAAATAATAATACATTATTTCCATCATCTCTAAATTTTTCTGATATAGTTAAACCTGTTAAAGCAACTCTTAATCTATTTCCTGGTGGTTCATTCATTTGTCCATATATTAAAGAAACTTTATCTATTATTTTAGATTCTAACATTTCTAAATAAAAATCATTTCCTTCTCTAGTTCTTTCTCCTACTCCAACAAAAACAGAATACCCAGAATGTTCAATTGCAATATTACGAATTAATTCCATTATATTAACAGTTTTACCTACTCCTGCACCCCCAAATAATCCTATTTTACTTCCTTTAGAAAAAGGACAAATTAAATCAATAACTTTAATACCTGTTTCTAAAAATTCTAATGAATGAGATATATTAGTATATAAAGGAGGTTTTTGATGTATTTCTCTTCTTTCAAAAGATAAGGGTATTTCTCCCTTCATATCTATTGGATCACCTAAAACATTTAACATACGACCTAAAACACATTTTCCAACTGGAACTTTAATACCATGATGTAAATCAGTAACTTTTAATCCTCTTTTTAATCCTTCTGATGACCCCATTGCTAAAGTACGAACTATTCCATCCCCTAATTGTTGTTGTACTTCTAATATAATAGAAGTATTATTTATTTTTAAAGCATTATATATTTTAGGTATTTTATTAATAGGAAAAGAAACATCAATTACAGGTCCAATAATTTGAACAATTTTTCCAAATATCATTTTATTTATTCCTTTATTTAATAAATACTTAACAAATACTATTGTATAGCAGATGCACCAGCAATAATTTCATTTAATTCTTGAGTAATATTTGATTGTCTAATTTTATTATATAATAATTGTAGATCTTTAATAAAAATATTAGCATTATCAGTAGCTGTTTTCATAGCTATCATTCTAGATGCATGTTCACCAGCTAAATTTTCTAAGTAAAATTGATATATTTGAAATTTAATATAATTATTTAATATATAATTTATAACGTTTAAGAAATTTGGTTCATAAATATAATTATTTTTTTTTATATTTTTTTCTTTTTTAGAAAAAAATAATGGTAATATTTGAAATATTGTTGGTATTTGTATTAAAGTATTTATATATTTATTATAAACTATGAATAGTTTATCAATATGAACTGTTTTATATAAATTTAACATATGTAAAATAATATTTTTTATATTTAAAATAGTAATTTTTTTTATTTTAATATTAGTTATTTGTGATACTATTTTAATATTATTTTTTTTTAAAAAAAGTAATCCTTTATAACCTATAACTGCTGATTTAATACCAATAGATTGTTTTTTCCATTTTTTAATGTCATTTAATAGCAATTTAAATAAATTATTATTTAAATTTCCACATAATCCCTTATCTGTTGTTATAATTATATAACCTATATTTTTTATAATTTTATGATTTTCTAAATATTGATGTTGAAAATTTATATTATTTTCAGATAAATAAGTATTTTTTATTAATTTATATAATAAAGAAATATATAATTTACTAGAAAACATTTTTTTTTGTGATTTACGCATTTTAAATACAGTAACCATTTCCATGGCTTTAGTAATTTTTTTTGTATTATTTATTCCTTCTATTTTATTTCGTATTTCTTTTATAAAATTCATTTATTTTACCTAAAAAAATTCTTTTATTTAAAATTTGAAAAAAAATCATTAAAAATAAAATTTAATTTATTTTCAATATCTTCATTATAAATACAATTTTCGTTAATTTTATATAAAATATTTTTAAAATTTAAATTAGTATAATTAATTAGATCAGATTCAAAATTTTTAATATTTTTTAAATCTATTGTATCAATATATTTTTTATATATTGAAAATAATATAAGTACTTGATTTCCTATAGATAAAGGTCTATATGGTTTTTGTTTTAAAATTTCTATTATCTTTTTTCCATCTATTAAATATTTTTTAGTTTTATCATCTAATTCTGATGAAAATTGAGAAAATGCAGCTAATTCTCTATATTGAGCTAAAATTAATCTTATATTAGAAGATAGTTTTTTTATAATATTATTTTGAGCATTACTACCAACTCTAGAAACAGAAATTCCAGGATCTATAGCAGGTCTTATTCCATTATTAAATAAATTTGTATCTAAAAAAATTTGTCCATCAGTTATAGAAATTATATTTGTTGGTATAAAAGAAGAAATATCACCAGCTTGAGTTTCTACTATGGGAAAAGCTGTTAAAGAACCTGTTTTACCTTTAATATTACCTTTAGTAAATTTTTCAACATAAAAATTATTTACTCTAGAAGATCTTTCTAATAAACGAGAATGAATATAAAAAATATCTCCTGGAAATGCTTCTCTTCCAGGAGGACGTCTTAATAATAAAGATATTTGTCTATATGCAATAGATTGTTTGGATAAATCATCATATATAATTAAAGCATCTTCTCCCCTATCTCTAAAATATTCACCTATAGTACATCCAGCATATGGAACTAAATATTGTAATATTGCTGTATCAGATGCAGATGCAGTAATAATAATTGTATTTTTTAATACATCATGTGATTCTAATATATTAATAATATTAGAAATAGTTGTTTGTTTTTGACCAATACCTACATATATACATTTCACATTAGTATTTTTTTGATTAATTATAGTATCAATTGCAAGTGTAGTTTTTCCTGTTTGTCTATCTCCAATAATTAATTGTCTCTGTCCTTTACCAATAGGTATAATAGCATCGATAAATTTATATCCTGTTTGTAATGGTTCATTAACTGGACAACGATCAATTACAGATGGTGCTGATACTTCAATAGGAGATAAATATTCATAATCAATATTACCTTTACCATCAATAGGATTTCCTAAGGCATCTATAATTCTTCCCATTAATTTTCTTCCTACTGGAATAGTAAGTTGACTTCCAGTACTTTTAACTTTCATTCCTTCTGTTAGATGTAAATAAGATCCTAATACTACAGCACCAACAAAATCTATTTCTAAATTTAAAGCTATAGCAAAAGTATTTTTTGGGAGAGAAATGATTTCTCCTTCTTTAATATCTGAGAGTCCATATATCTTTATAATACCATCAGCAATAGAAATAATAATTCCTTCATTATAATATTGATTTAATACATTATAATCATTAATTTTATTTTTTATTAATTGACTAATTTCTGTTGCTTGTAATTTCATTATATTATTTTTGCCTTATTTTTGTAGTATTTTACTTATATTATTAATTTTATTTTTTATACTATTATCTATAATTTTATCTCCAATAGAAATAATAAGACCTCCAATTAAAAATTTATTATTATTACTATAATTAATAATAATTTTTTTAGATAATTTTTTATTTATTAATTTTTTAATTTTTAATAATTGTTTTATATTTAATTTATTATTAGATAATATATCTATATTAATTTCATTATTATAATTCATATTTAAAGAATTAAATTCTATTAAAATTTTATCTAAAATAGATAAACGTTTATTTTTTGACATAATTTTAATTATATTTATAAAATATTTATCTAATTTTTTATTAGATATTTTTATAAGAATATTAGATATATATTCATGATTGTTAAAATATAAAAATTTTTTTATATAATGATTTTTTACTACATTACTATAAAAATTTAATCTTTCTTTCCAATATTTTATTTTATTATGTTCTAAAGCAAAAGAAAATGCTGCTTTAGCATATTGTGATGCAATATAATTTTTCATAAAATAAATAATATACCTAAATTATAATTTATTAATAAAACTATTGAATAAATTATTTTCATAATTTTTATTATTTTTTAATGTATCTTCAATAATTTTTTCAGCAATAGATATTGCTATTTTTACAGTTTCTTTTTTTAAAGATTCATGAGCTAATATATATTCATATTCTATTTCTCTTTTAGCTTCTTTAATTATTGTTTTATGTATTTTTTTACTTTCTATGTATGCTTCATTAATAATTTTATTACTTAATTTTTGTGCTTTTTTAATAATGATTTTATATTCTTTGTGTGCCTTATTTTTTTCTAAATAAATATTATTTTCAGCTATAGCTATATCTTTTTTTGCTTTATCTATAAATAATAATTTATCTTTAATTTCTTTTTGTCTATTTTTAATAGCTAAAATAATTGGAGGCCAAATATAATACATACAAAATATAACAATTAAAATAAAAGTAATAGCTTGTCCAATAATAGTTGCATTTATATTCATAATTTTATTTATATAATTTATTTCAAAAAAAATTTAATTTAACTTAATACGACAAATATTATATATAATCCTATTCCAACTGTAATCATTGGTATTGCATCTATTAAACCAACAACAATAAAAAATTGAGTTCTTAATATTGATACAATATCTGGTTGTCTAGCTGTACTTTCTAAAAATTTTCCTCCTAACCAACTAATTCCTATAGATGCACCTATTGCTGCTAAACCAATCATTATTGCAGCAGATAAATATATTAATTCTATATTTGCATTATGCATAATTAATAATTTCCTTTTTAGTTTTTATTTTTTAATTTTTTAATTATTATTTTCTGATGTCATTGATATATAAACAATACTTAACATCATAAAAATAAATGCTTGTAATAAAGATATAATAATATGTAAAATTGCCCAAGGTACATTTAATATCCATTGACATGAAGATGGAATTAATGCACTAATTAAAATAAAAATTATACCTCCGGAATAAATATTACCAAAAAGACGTAAACTTAAAGAAATAGGTTTTGATATTAATGTTGTAATTTCAATAATTAAATTAAATGGTATAAATATAAAGTGATTAAAAGGATGTAAAGTGAATTCCTTTATAAAATTATAAAAATTTTTGTTTTTTATACCATAGAAAATAATTAAAATAAAAATAACTATAGATATAGAAATAGTTGTATTTAAATCAGCAGATGGAACAATTCTTATTGTTGAAATATTAAACATTTTATTAGTGATATATGGTATTAAATCTATTGGAATTAAATCCATACAATTCATTAAAAAAATCCATATAAAAATTGTTAATGAAAGAGGAGCTATAAGAATACTTTTTGTAGGATATATTTCTTTAATATTCTTATATATAAAATTAATAATTAATTCACAAGCTAATTGAAATTTTCCTGGTATAATATAATTATTAATCTTAGTTATTTTTATTTTACAAATATAAAAAAAAATTAAAAATAGTAAACCTAATATTAATGAAAAAAAAATAGAATCTAAATTTATAATCCAAAAAGAATTATTAGTTTCTCCTGGAGGAATAATTTTAAATGTATTTAAATCAAATTGTAAGTGTTGTAAATGATGTAAAATATAATTTTTAGATTCTAATGTTTTTTTTATCATGAATTTAATTGCCTAATTATAATTATAATTTTTTAAAACATACTTTATAATTTGATATATAACAAGATTAAAAATATTTTTTATAATTTAAATTTTTATATTCATAATAAATTATTTTTAAAAATAAAATTATTAATATTTAATAAATTTATTTTTTAATAAATAAATTAAAAGAATAGAAATATTAGAAGGTGTAATACCAGGTATTCTAGATGCTTGTCCTAAACTATAAGGTTTATAATACTGAAACTTATCAATTGCTTCATTAGATAATCCTTTTATATTTTTAAATTCTATGTTTTTAGGTATTATAGTATTTTCATTACGTTTTTGTTTATTAATATTTTCTTGCTGACGTAATATATATCCTTCATATTTTAATTCTGATTCAATATAATTTATTATTTTTATATCTGTAATTCCTGGATAAAATACATCTAATTTAATTAAATCATTATAACTAATTTCTGGTCTTTTAAGTAAATTAATTCCATTTATTTCTCTTTTTATAATATTATTTGTTAATTTATTAAATTTTAAGCTCATTAAACTATTTGGTTTAATATAAATATTTTTTAATCTATTACGTTCTTTTTCTATATTTTCTAATTTTTGATTAAATAACTTCCACCGATTATTATCTACTAATCCTAATTTATATCCTATTTCAGTTAATCTTATATCAGCATTATTTTCTCTTAAAATCAATCTATATTCTGCTCTAGAAGTAAACATACGATATGGTTCTTTAGTTCCTAAAGTACATAAATCATCTACTAAAACACCTAAATATGCTTCATTTCTTAATGGATACCAACCATTTTTATGGTCAATTAAAAGCGATGCATTTATTCCAGATAATAATCCTTGTGCAGCAGCTTCTTCATAACCAGTAGTACCATTAATCTGTCCAGCTAAAAATAATCCTTTAATAAATTTGCTTTCCATTGTAGGTTTTAAACCTCTAGGATCATAAAAACTATATTCAACAGCATATCCTGGACGAGTAATATGTGATTTTTCTAATCCTTTAATAGATCTAATAATTGATAGTTGAACATTAAAAGGTAAACTTGTAGAAATTCCATTAGGATAAATTTCATTACTATATAAACCTTCTGGTTCTAAAAAAATTTGATGGGAATCTCTTTGAGTAAATTTTACTACTTTATCTTCAATAGATGGACAATATCTTGGACCATTACTTTTAATTATTCCTTCATAAATCGGACTATAAATAATATTATCTAATATAATTTTATGAGTATTTTTATTTGTATAAGTAATATAACAAGGTAATTGTTTTAAATGAAATTTATTATTTTTGATAAAAGAGAAAAATGGTAAAGGATAATCACCATATTGTACTTCTAAATTTTTAAAATTAATACTTCTCTTATCAATACGAGGTGGTGTACCAGTTTTTAATCTACCTTCTTTTAAGGGTAATTCTTTTAAAAAATTAGATAATTCTAAAGAAGAAAAATCATTAAGTCTACCACCAATAAATTGATTATTTACTCCTATATAAATTTTACCATTTAAAAAAGTTCCTGTTGTTATAATAACACATTGTGAATAAAAAATATCATTATTTTTAGTTATTAATCCTTTAACCGTATAATTTTTAATTATTATTTTTTTTACTTCTTGTTGAAAAATTAATAAATTATTTTGATTTTCTAATTTTTGTTTTATATATCTTTGATATAATCTTCTATCTGCTTGAGCTCTAGTAGCTCTTACAGCAGGTCCTTTACTTTTATTTAAAATTTTAAAATGTATTCCAGAATTATCAATAGCATTTCCCATTACTCCATTTAAAGCATCAATTTCTTTGACTAAGTGTCCTTTTCCTAATCCTCCAATAGATGGATTACAAGACATTTGACCTATCGTATCAATATTATTTGTTATTAAAAGAGTAAATTTACCCATTTTAGAACTAGCAATTGCAGCTTCTGTTCCAGCATGACCACCTCCTATAACTATTACATCAAAATTATTAGAATATGTCATAGATTAATACCTTAGATTATTTAATATTTTATAAAATAAATTTAATAAAATTTTTAAAATTAATATTCTATAGGGTCAACATCAATTATAAATTTAATTTTATTAAAATAAATAATTTTTTTTACTATTTGCATAATATTTTTTATAATATAATGTAAAACATTTCTTGATAAATGTTGTAAAATTATTTGTTTACGAAAACGAATTATTTTTTTATTTTCTAATAAATTAATAGGTCCCATAATAAAAAAATTTTTATCATTAATATATTTATTTAGATATATATCTTTTAATTTATTAAGAAATATTATTATATAATTAATGTTATACGATTCAGCTATTAATATTACATGACTACTAAAAGGAGGTAATAACATTAATTTTCTTTCTTTTAAAAGAAATTTTGCTAAATTATAATATCCTGAATCATTAATTAATTTATCAAAAAATTTATGTTGAGTATAATTAGTTTGTATAATTATTTCTTTTTTTTTATATATTTCTAAATTATTTTTTAATATTCTAAAAAAATATTGAGAAAAATATTCCATATAACGAAAATTTTTTGTAAAAAAAATATTATCTATTTTCAGAAAAACTATAAGGTTAATATTTAAAATATTAAATTTATTTTGTATAAAAAATGGTGAATTTATAAATATAATAGATTTATTATCTATTTTTTTTTCATATTCTAAAATACTATTTTTATTAACATATATAATTAAAATAGAAGGAAATATTTTATTTAAATAATGCATTATTTGAGCTATTTCTATAAAAATAACAGAAATAAAACGCGATTTACAATTTAAACAATATTTTATCATTAAAATTGTATTTTTACAAAAAGAACAATATAATTTTTTCTTTTTTTTATAAAAAATATAATTATTCTTACAAAAAGAACATTGAAAAATATAATAACATATTTTACATAAAATAGTATTTATTTGACCTATATCATTAACACATAACATTATATTATTTTTATTATTTAAATGTTTTTGAATTTTTTTTAAAAGTATATTAGAAAAAACATTTTTATATTTTTTATTATTTATATTTATTAAATTAAAATAATAATATTTATTATACAATATATTTATATATTTATCAGATAAAAATTTATATTTACCAATATTTATATTATTTAATGTTTCTAAACTTAAAGTTGTAGAACCTAATATTATTGGAATATTTTCTGTTTTTGCTCTTAAAATAGCTATATCTCTTGCATTATATCTACATTTATTTATTTGTTTATATGCTGTATCATGTTCTTCATTAACAATAATTAAACCTAAATTTAAAAAAGATGTTAATATAGCATAACTTGTTCCAATAATAATTGGAATATTTCCATTTTTTGTATTTTTCCAAATAAAAAAATTTTCTTTATTTGAAGTTTCAGAATTTAATAAATATATAGAAACATTTAATTTTTTTAATAAAAATTTATAAATATATAATATATAATATATTCTAGGTACTAAAATTAGTATTTGTTTTTTTTTATATAAAATAATTCTTATTATATTTAAATATAAATCAATATTTTCAAAAAAAACTAAACTTCCTGAGATTATCCAAGTAATAAAAATATTTATTTTATTATAAAATTTATTTAAAATGTTATTTTTATTTATAAAAATTTTTGAATTACAAAAAGTTTTTTTTTTATCTATAATAGGTAACTGGTTATTTTTTTTTTGTAAAAAACAAAAATTTTTTTTTTGTAAAGATATCATTATACTATTTGTTAGACCATAATAAGAAATCTTTTCATAATTTATTTTAATTTTTTTTAAAATATTTAATGCCATTATTTTTTTTAACGATTTTATTTTTTTTAAATTATTATTTAATAATTTTTTATTTAAAACCCAATATAAATTATAAAAAATATATTGGGAATATACTTTTTCTCTTAAATAAATAGGAAGTATTTGAAAAAGTATTACTCCAATAGAATATTGATAATATACAGCTATTTTATTAGCCATATTCCATATTGAAGTATTAAATAATGAATGTTTATCTAAACTTTCTTTTAAATATTTTAATTTATTTTGAGAAATATTTGTACTATGTTTAATATTAATAACAATTCCAATATATTCTTTATTTTTGATATAAACTATTACTCTACTTCCTAATACTATATTCATAGAATCTGGTAATAAATAATCAAATTTTTTATAAAGAATTTCATTATTAAGTACTATTTGAATTATTTTCATAAGATATAAAAAATTTTATAAAAAAATATAATTTTTATTGTTGTATTAAAAATAATATTTATATACAATAAAATTAATAATAAACATATAATTAAATCAAAAAAATTAAATGGTAATATTAAATGAAACAAAATATTCATCCTAAATATGATAATATTATAGCACAATGTTCTTGTGGTAATATAATACATACTAAATCAACATTAATAAATAAAAAAAAAATAAATTTAGATGTATGTAATTTATGTCATCCTTTTTATACTGGTAAACAAAGAATAATAGATACTAAGGGAAGAGTAGAACGTTTTAAAAAACGATTTAAACATTCTAAAATATTAGGTTAAAATATATTATTTATTTAAAATAAATTAATTAATCAATAATATATTTTTATATATAATTAATATTACTGATTAATTATTATTAATTATTTAATTTTACTTTCTTTATATATTATATGTTTTCTTATAATAGGGTCAAATTTTTTAAGTTCTAATTTTTTAGAATTAGATTTTTTGTTTTTTGTTGTTGTATAAAAATGTCCTGTACCAGCTGATGAAATTAATTTAATAATATTACGTGATTTTTTAGCCATAAGTACAATCTCTTTTATTATAATTAAAATAAATTTAATATTACTTTTTCTATACCTTTTTTATCTATAAGACGCATTCCTTTTGTTGAAATACGTAAAGTAATAAATTTTTTTTTACTTTTTAACCAAAATCTATGATAATGTAAATTAGGAAAAAATTTTCTTTTAGTTGCATTCATTGCATGTGAACGATTATTTCCTTTCATGGGTTTTTTACCTGTTATTTGACATATTTTAGACATATATAATTTTCCTTTTGTAATAAAAATTTAATATAAAATTTTATAAAATAAATTATTGAATTTTTTTAATATGCCCAATAAAAATTTTTTATTATTATTTTATAATGGGCATATAAATTTAATAAATTAATTAATATTTTTTTTTTTTGCAATAATTACCATTGCAGGTCTTAATAATCTTTCATTTAAAGTATAACCTTTTTGCATAACTTTTATTATATAATTATCTTTTATTTCGTTAGATTCTATAATAGACATAGCTTGATGTTTTGATGGATCAAAAGGAATATTAATTTCATTTATAATATTTATTCCAAATTTTTTTATTGTATTTAATAATGATTTTAAAGTTAATTGAATTCCTTCAATTATAGATTTTTCAATAGTAGTATTTTCTAAACTAATTTCTGCAGCTTTTTCTAAACTATCAATTACAGGTAATAATTCATTAATAAATTTTTCTAATGAAAATTTATAAATTTTTTCTATGTCTAATTGAGATCTACGTCTAATATTTTCTATTTCAGCTTGTGAACGGAGTTTAAGATCTCTTAAATTATGTTCATAATTTTTTATTTTATTTTCCAATTCAAAAATACGAAGTTGATATAAACTATTTTTTTCTTGAATATTTTCTATAGAACTTTCTTTTTCTATATTATTTTTTTTTTTATTTTTAATTATTTCATCTTGAATATTTTCGATTTTATCATCTTTTTTTTTTATATTATTTGTTTCAGAAACATCTAATGTTTTTTTGTTACTCATTTTTTTCTCCGTTTACATTATATTAGTTATAAATATATAATTTAATTAATGTAATACAATTATTATCAAGTTTTTATAAAAAAATTTTAATTAAATATTTTTTAATAATTATATTAAAAATTTTTAATTTATATTTAATTATATTAAAAATATTTTAATAAAAAATTAATTATTTTAAACAAAAAAATATATAATAAAATATTCATTTTTTAAATTAATAATAAATTAATAATAAATTAATATTCAAAGAGATATTTATATGAATTATAAAATGATTTTTATATTACCCTTTATTTTAATGTTATCTAATTGTACAATATTAAAAAAACTAATATATCAAGAAAATACTCATCAAGGAAATTTTTTAGATATTAATTTAACAAAAAAAATAAAAAAAAATATGTCTAAAAAAAAAATTATTCTAATATTAGGTTATCCAAATATTATTAATTATGAAAAAAATAATACTATTTGGTATTATATTAATATTATAAGATTAAATAATAAAATCAAACAAAATATAATTATATTAGTTTTTAATAATAAAAATAGATTAATTAATATAAAAAAAATTATACAAAATAAATAAGTTTTATTTATAATATATGGTACAATAAATATTGTTTTTTATGATAAGATAAAAAGATTAATATTATAAAATAATATATATATCTAAATGAAAAAAAATTATATTATTTTAAATAAAAAAATATATCATGATTTTTTTATTAAAGAAGAAATAGAAGCAGGAATTATATTGCAAGGATGGGAAGTTAAATCACTAAGATTAAATAAAATAACTATTAGTAATAGTTATGTGAGTATTTTTCATAATAGTACTAAAGTATTTTTATTAAATTCTAATATTAATCCTTTAAATACTATTTGTAATCATATTAAATATAATCCTATAAGAAAAAGAGAATTACTTTTAAATAAAAAAGAAATTTTTTTATTAAAAAATTATTTAAATTGTAAAGGATTTACTATTGTTGTAATAGGGTTGTATTGGAAAAAATCTTGGTGTAAATTAAAAATAGCTGTTGTAAAGGGTAAGAAAAAATATGATAAACGTCATTTATTAAAAAAGAAAGAATGGAATATAAATAAAATGCGTTTAATAAAAAAAAATATTAAAATTTAAAATAATAAGGGGCTGATTTTGGATTCGACAGAATTATAAAACTTAAGAGGCATGTCAAGGTTGTACGGTTGGCCTTGTAAAAAGCCGTGCTATAAATTTAGTTGCAAAAAACAAAAATTATGCTTTAGCAGCTTAAAATACTGTGAGAGCCCTGTTACTTATTATTACTCTCTTTAATAAGAGTTAATGGGTTATATATAAAGAGATCGTATATAATTTGTCTAGCATTATATATTAAAAAATAGACTATACGACATTGTAACTTTGTTCATCAGTTCATTTCGTTGAATAATAAGATGATACTAAACATGTAGATACTTATAGTGTAGTAATTTTGGACGGGGGTTCGAATCCCCCCAGCTCCATAATTAATATTAATAATTACATAAAATTTTTTAAACTAAATTTTATGTAATATTTTTCTCTGACTTTGTTTTAAATATTTTTTTCTAATTCTAATAGATATTGGAGTGATTTCAACTAATTCATCATCATTAATAAAATCTATTGCTTCTTCTAAAAGAATCTTTTTAATTGGAATTAAATTAATAGCTTCATCATTACCAGAAGCTCTCATATTTGTTAATTTTTTACCAGTTAAACAATTTACAGTTAAATCATTAAGTTTATTATGAATTCCTATAATTTGTCCTTCATAAACTTTATCACCATGATTAATAAATAATTTACCTCTAGCTTGTAAATGAAATAAAGAAAAACCTACGGCACTTCCTTGTCCATTAGAAATAATTACACCATTTTTTCTTTGTCCTATTGATTCAGATATTATTTTATCATAATGACTAAAATAAGAATTAATAATACCAGTACCTGAAGTTGCATTTAAAAATTCATTTCTAAATCCAATAAGTCCTCTACTTGATATAATAGATTCAATTATAATCCTATTATTTTTATCATATGTTATATTTTTTATAATAGCTTTTCTATTACTAATTAATTGAATTATATTTCCTTTTTTACTATTTTCAAAATTTAAAATTAATTTTTCAAATGGTTCTTGTAAAATACCATCAATAATTTGATTAATTACTTTTGGTTTAGAAATAGCTAATTCAAATCCTTCTCTTCGCATATTTTCTATTAAAATAACTAAATGTAATTCACCTCTTCCTGAAATACAAAAAACATTACAATTATTAGTTTCTTTTACACAAAGAGCAACATCATATAAACATTCTTTTTTTAATCTACGTAAAATTTTACCAGAAGTTATATGTTTTCCTTCTTTACCAGAAAATGGAGAGTTATTAACATGAATGAATATATTTATTGTTGGTTTATCTATTATTAATGGTGGTAATGGATCTATATTATTAACATCACATATTGTATCAAAAATTTTTACATCTTCAAATCCATTACCAGCAATACCAATTATATCTCCAGCTTCAGCATTATTAGAATATACTTGTTGTAAACCTATATTATAAATCAAATGTAATACTTTACATTTAATTATTTTACCATTTTTATTAGTTATTAAAACTAATTGATTATTTTTAATTGTACCTCTTTTAATTAATCCAATAGCTATATTACCTATATAATTATTGTATTCTATTTGAGAAATCTGCATTTGAAATGGTTGATTAATATTTACTTTTGGTTTCGGAACATAATGAATAATTGATTCATATAAAGCATTCATATTATTATTTATTTTATTAATTTCATAACCTGATATTCCTTTAATAGCTGAAGTATATACAATAGGAAAATCAAGTTGTTTATCAGATGCATTTAAGTTAATAAATAAATCAAATATTTGATCAATAACCCAATCAGGACGTATATCTTTTCTATCTATTTTATTAATTATAATAATAGGATTTAAATTATAATCAAATGCTTTTTGAGTAACAAATCTAGTTTGTGGCATAGGACCTTCAGTAGCATCTACTACTAATAAAACAGAATCAACCATAGAAAGTATACGTTCTACTTCAGCACTAAAATCAGCATGTCCAGGAGTATCAATTATATTAATTTGATATTTATTCCAAAATATAGATGTATTTTTTGAAAAAATAGTAATACCTTTTTCTTTTTCCAAATCATTAGTATCCATAAAACGTTCTTTTTTTTCTTTATAAAAATAATTTTTTTTATTTTTATAATTATCTGATTGTTCTAATAATTTATCTATTAAAGTTGTTTTACCATGATCAACATGAGCAACAATTGCTATATTTCTTATTTTTTTCATAAAATTTCCTTATAAATTAAAAATATAAATTTCATCATTAAAATTATATTTATATTTTTTAATATTATTTAACATATAACTAAATATTTAGTGTATATTAATTTTAAATTTTATTATAAAATATTAATTATGATAATTGATTTTAAGTCTATTAATTTTATTAATAGTATTTTAAATATAAATGAATTAACTAATGATAATGGAAATGAAATTGCTTTTATTGGATATACTAATGTTGGAAAATCAACAATAATTAATTTATTATTTAATAAAAAAATTTCTCGAACTAGTAAAACTCCAGGATGTACATATAGAATTAATATATTTAAAAATAATCAAGAAATTCGTTTTTTAGATTTTCCTGGTTATGGATATAATAAATTTTTAAATAAATCCAATTTTAATACTTATGTTTTTTTTCAAAAATATTACTTAATTAGAAATTCTTTAAAAGTAATAGTTTTAATAATTGATATTCGATTTTTATTCAAAAAAATAGATTTAATTTTATTAAATTTATTACTTAATAAAAAAAAATCTATTTTAATAATTTTAAATAAATCTGATAAATTATCTAATATAATTATTAAAAAAAAAATATTTATAATAAAAAATTTTTTACTAAATTTAAAATCAAAATATAAATTTAATTTAAAAATAAAATTTTTAATTTTTTCATCATTAAAAAAAGATAATTTGCATAAAATAAGAAAAATAATTAATTTTTGGATTAATAATTATTAAATATTTTATATATTAATAAAATTCATATTTATTTAAAATAATTCATTAATTTTTTAAATTCATATTTTTTAATTAAATTTAGTAAAATTTTTTTATCTGGTTTACAATATGTATTTAAATTATTTAAATCTAAATTAATATTAATATTTGTTTTAATTTTTGTTAATCTATGTGAAAGAAAAGCTAATTGTTTATTATTTAATAAACATTTTTTTATATATTTAATTCTATTAATATTTAATTTATTTATACAATTTAAATTATTATAAATAAATTTTAAATTTCCTACATTATTTATAAGATATATACTAATTTTTTTTCCAATTCCTTTTACACCTGGTATATTATCTATAGGATCACCTTGTAATGCTAATAAATCACTTATCATATTTGGCATTACACCATATTTATGGTATATTTCATTTGGTCCTAAAATAGAATTATTTATAGGATTAATTAAATTAATATTATCTGATACTAATTGAGCCATATCTTTATCTAAACTAAATATAGAAATAAAATAATTATTTTTAACAGCTTTGCTAGCAATAGTACCAATAATATCATCAGCTTCGATATTTTTAATAGATATTACATGATATCCCATAGATTTTATAATTTTATATAAAGGTTTTATTTGAATAATTAAATTATTTGGCATTTTAGTACGTTTTGCTTTGTAATTATTAAAAATTTTTTTTCTAAATGATTGACCTTTAGAATCAAAAATAATAATAATATAGTTAAATAAATTATTATTAATAATTTTATTAAACATATTTATAAAACCATATATTGCTCCTGTAGGAAATCCTTTTGTATTTATTAAATTAGGTAAAGCATAATAAGCTCGATATAAATAAAATGATCCATCAATCAATATTAATTTTTTTTTCATATATTATATAATTTTTTAAAATTGATATTTATTTAATTTTCTTTTTTAAAAGAATCTTTACAAGATTTATATAATCATTAATAAATGTATTTGAAGACGTAATATCTAATGTATCTAATATAATATGATAATTATTATTTACAATAATAAATGGTACTGATGTAATATTCCATGTTTTAGATAATTCTTGTTGTTTTACATTTAATGCTTTAACTATAAAACTATTCCATGCTGCATCATAAATATTTTTATCTATATTAGCTGATTTAATAAATATTTTTCTCATAGTAAAGTAATCATAAATTTTATGAGATTTTTGTAAACCTTCAAATATTGGTAAAAGAACTTTACTTTCAACATGTAATGCAATAGCTATACTCCAATTATAAGTAGCTAATTCAGATAATTCTTTATTTCCAATGTTATTAATATGGTATTTTTTTATTTTTAAATTTTTTAAAAATTTTTTATTTAAAAAATTTGTTTTATGAATCATATTATAAAAATCATAACAATGAGGACATAAAAAAGAGAAAAATTCTGTAATTTGAATTTTAGAATCTGGAATTAATTTTATATTTTGAGATTGTTTAATTAATTTATAATGTATATTTTTCACAAATTTTGTAGATGATAAACAAATATTAGAAAAAATTAAAAAAAATAAACTGCTAAATAATAATATATATTTTTTAATATTCATATTTTTATTAATAAAAAATTTTAATTATTAATATAATAAACTAAAGTTTTACATTAATAAAATTATTTTTAATATTAATTAATATATTTTATAAATTTATTTTTTATATCTAAGATAATATTTATTAAATAACAATTTTATTTACCATAATTTTATATGTTTTAAAAAAAATATATTTTTAATTTTTTTTAATATAAAAATATTTATTTTATTTTTTCTAGAATAGAAATTAGATATTGCATATCTTTAGGTAAAGAAGAATGAAAATTTAATGGATAATTATATATAGGATGTATAAACTTTAAATTACATGCATGTAATGCCTGTCTTTTTAATATTTTATTAAGTAAATATTGTTTATCATTCATAGTTATAATATTAATTTGTGATTTTTTATAGATAGGATCACCAACAATACTATGATTAATATGTTCCAAATGAACTCTAATTTGATGTGTACGTCCAGTACATAATTTAATTCTTAAATGACTATGATTTTTAAATATACGTTTTAAAAAATATTTTGTTACTGCTTGTTTACCTTTATGATCAATGATCATACGTATATTTTTTTTATTATAATATTTTCTAATTGGATAATTAATAATATCATTATTATATTTAATAATACCACTTACTATAGCTTCATATTCTCTTATAATATTATGTTTTTTTAAAGCTATTTTTAAATTAATATATGATAACATTGTTTTTGCTATAATCATTAATCCAGTTGTATTTTTATCTAACCTATGAATAATACCTGCTCTTGGTAAATCTCTAAGAAAAGGATAATTATATAATAAAGAATTAAATACAGTTTTATCTGGATTTCCATTACCTGGATGTACTACTAAATTAGAAGTTTTATTAATTATTAATAAATAATTATCGTCATAAATAATATTTAATGGAATATTTTGTGCTTTCCATAATATTTTTTTTTGTGATATTTTAATATTGATTTTTATTTCATCTTTTATAAAAATTTTTTTTTTAGGTTTATTTATAATAATATTATTTATTTTTATATTATTATTAATAATCCAGTTTTTTATTTGAGATCTTGAATAAAATTTAAATAATTTATTAGCAAGATATACATCTAATCTCATTCCAGCATCAGATTTATAGACAATAGTACTAAATTTTATTATTTTCATATTATATAATTTTATTAGTAGTAAATAATACAATATATTAATCATACTTATTTTAAATTAAAATTTAATTTCTAAAAGACTAAAATATGAAAAAATTTATAATAAAAAATATTTTTTATAATGTATTAATAATTTTGTTATTAATAATTATAACTAATTGTTCTCAATATAAACATATTAATAAAAAAAAAATTGTAACAAATTTTTTTATTAAAGAAAAATATTTGGAAGCAAATAATGATTTATCTAAAAAAAAATATAAAGAAGCAATGTTAAAGTTCGAACAAATTGATAAAATATATCCTTACAATAAATATACTCAAAAAATTAAAGTTAATTTAATTTATTTATATTATAAAAATAAAAAATTTTTTACAGTTATAGATTTATTTGATGAATTTATTAGAATATATCCTACGTCAAAATATACAGATTATATACTTTATATAAAAAGTTTATCAGAAATATCATTAAATAAAAATAAACTTCAGTATTTATTTGGAATAAATAAAAATAATTATAATCCTTTTTATATTAAAAAAGCTATATATGATTTTCAATTATTAATTAAAAATTATCCTAACAGTATTTATATACCTCTTATAAAGAAAAAATTAAAATTTTTAAAAAAAAATTTAATGTTATATGAATTAAATGTTATTAAATTTTATTTTGATAAGGAAATGTATCTATCAGTTATTCAAAGATGTGAAATATTAATTAAAGATTATCCATATACATCAGAAAGTATTTTAGCATTAATAATTATGGGAAAAACATATAATAAAATGAATATTATTTAATAATATATTATTTATATTTAGAAACTTAATATTAAAATTTAATATTAAGTTTCTAAAAATTGAAATTAATGTTTATTAATTTTAATTATTAATATGTCGTAATATATTATTACTTTTTGAATTTAAAGATTTAATATAATATTTAAACCAATTTTTTATTTTATAAAATATTTTAATAAGTTCTGTTTTATTTTCTTGTTCAATTAATGATAAAATATAATTTGATTTTTTTAAATAATGTTTTATAAGTTTTTTATTCTTATTAGATGACATAATAATATCAGTATATAAATTAGGATTTTGTGAAAAAAATCTACCTGTCATAATTAAATCTATATTATATACTGGAGATGTAAATTTTAATAATTCTTTTAATTTAATATTTTCTGTATATAAATGAAAACCATGTACAAATATAGAAAAATATCTTAACGATTGAATAAAAAACATATATTTATCATGTTCTATTTTATCTATACACTTTAATTTAACCCCCCAAATTTTTATCTGATTTAAAAACCAATCATAAGATTCAGGATAACGACCATGACAATATATTATTAATTTTTTTGCTAAAACATTATTATCTGGACTAAACATTGGATGTAATCCAAGTACGGGACCATTATGTTTTTTTAACATTTTTTGTATTGGTTTATTTTTTATTGAAGTAACATCTACTAATATACATTTTTTAGATAAAGTAGGTAATTTTCTTATTACATCATCTAATGATGATATAGGAACACTAATAATTATCATTTTTATATCTAAAAAAAAATTATCTATATTATTATTCCAATCTTCTTTCTCTAAAATATCAACTTTATATCCTGATAAAATTAACATTTTTTTAAATAATTTCCCCATACTACCTTTACCACCGATAATTAATATTTTTTTTAAATCTACATTTAATTTTTTAAAACCATTTTTATTTTCATTTTTATAAGATTCATACATTATACGATATAATATATCTTTAATTAAATTAGGAGATACTCCTAATTTTTGAGCTTCTTTACTTCTTAAATTTATTATTAATTTTTCACGTTCTGGAATATAAACAGGTAAACCGTAAAAACTTTTTAATTTTCCAATATTATTTACTAATTTTAAACGTTGTTTAATAATATCTATTAAATTTTTATCTAACTTATCAATTTGATTACGTAATGTAACTAATTCAGTTGCCATATTATTTTTAGTCATATTAATTTTATATCTTATTATAAAAAACGTAATGGAAGTATCTTATTTAGTTTATTATAAATTTTATGTAAAATTTTTTCTGTAGTTTCCCAATTAATACAACCATCTGTAATTGATATTCCATATTTTAGTTTATTATAATTATTTATATTCATTATTTGATTACCTTCATTAATATAACTTTCTAACATTATTCCTATAATAGAGTTATTACCTTTTTGAATTTGAGAAATTATAGAATCAATAACAATAATTTGACGTTCAAAATTTTTATTTGAATTACTATGACTACAATCTATCATTATATTAGATTGTAATCCTGCTTTTATAAGTTTTTTGCTACAATATTCTATATCTTTTTCATGATAATTAGTTTTTTTTCCTCCACGTAAAATTATATGACAATTTTTATTTCCTATAGTTTTAATTGAACAAACTAATCCTTCTTGGTTAATATTAATAAAGTTATGTGATATAGATGCTGATTGAATAGAATTAATAGCTGTTGTAATACTACCATCTGTATTATTTTTAAATCCTAAAGGCATATCTAATGAAGATGCTAATTCTCTATGAATTTGTGATTCAGTAGTACGAGCTCCAATAGCTGACCAACTAAAAAGTTCACTTAAATATTCTGGAGTATTAGGATCTAATATTTCTGTAGCTAAAGGAATTTCTAACTTATTTAATTCTAATAATAATTTACGTGCAATATATAATCCTGTATTAATATCATAAGAATTATTCATATAAGGATCATTAATTAATCCTTTCCAACCAATAATTGTACGTGGTTTTTCAAAATAAACTCGCATAACTATATATATAGTTTTGTTTAATTTTAAAGAAATTTTTTTTAATAATTTGGCATATTCTAAAGCTTCTTTAGTATTATGTATAGAACAAGGACCACAAATAACTAATATTCTAGAATCTTTTTTATTAATTATATTACATATAGTTTTACGTGAAAATAATATTTGTTTTTTTATATTTTCAGTAATAGGTAATTTTTTCTTTAATTCTTTAGGAGTAATTAAACTTTTTTTTTTAGTAGTATTATTACTAATTTTTTTTTGCATAATAAAATAAACCTCAAATATCAATAGTAATGTTATTTAATAAACGTAACATATATATATTAAAATACGTAAATACTTATTTAATAAATATTTAAATTTATTAAAATAATTTAAATATGATTTATGATAAAATTAAAAAATAAATGTTATAAAGAAAATAAAATTTATGAAAAAAATTATTCAGAAAAAAAAAGAAAAATCTATAGAATTATGTAAATTTGCTGAAAATGCTTATTTAAATTATTCAATTTATGTAATTTCAGATAGAGCATTACCGCATATTGGTGATGGTTTAAAACCAGTACAAAGAAGAATTATATATGCTATGTCCGAATTAGGATTAAAATCATCTTCTAAATTTAAAAAATCAGCTAGAACTATTGGAGATGTAATTGGAAAATATCACCCACATGGGGATGTAGCATGTTATGAAGCTATGGTATTAATGGCTCAACCTTTTTCCTATAGATATCCTTTAATAGAAGGTCAAGGAAATTGGGGTTCTCCAGATGATCCTAAATCTTTTGCTGCAATGAGATATACAGAATCTCGTTTATCAAATTATTCTAATTTATTATTAAATGAAATTGAACAAGGTACTGTTGAGTATATTTCTAATTTTGATGGTTCATTATTAGAACCTAAAATTCTTCCAGCTTGTTTACCTAATATTATTCTAAATGGTGCAATAGGTATTGCTGTAGGAATGGTAACAGATATTCCACCTCATAATATTAAAGAAGTAGCAACAGCAATTATTAAATTAATCGATTATCCTAAAAGTACATTAGATGATATATTAAATATTATTCAAGGACCAGACTTTCCTACAGGAAGTGAAATTATTACTCCTAAAAAAGAATTACGTAAAATATATGAAAATGGAAAAGGATCTATTAGATTAAGATCTTTATGGAATATAAAAGATAATTCTATAGTAATAACATCGTTACCATATCAAGTTTCAGTAATACGTATAATAGAACAAATAACTACACAAATAAGAAATAAAAAATTACCAATGATTGAAGATATAAGAGATGAATCTGATTATGAAAATTCAACAAGAATTGTTATATTTATTAAAAGTAATTATAATTATTTAAAATTAGAACAAATTATATACCATTTATTTTTTACTACTGATTTAGAAAAAAGTTATCGTATTAATTTAAATATGATAGGTTTAAATAACAAACCTTCTGTAAAAAATTTATTAGAAATTTTATCGGAATGGATATTATTCAGAAAAAATATAGTTAAAAAACGTTTAAATTTTCATTTAAAAAAATTAATAAAAAAATTACATATTTTAAAAGGTTTATTAATAGCTCATGCTAATTTAGAAGAATTAATAAAAATTATTCGTTTAAATTTAAATCCTAGTTATATAATTCAAAATAAATTTAAAATGTCTGAACTACAAACCGAAACTTTACTAAATTTAAAATTACGAGCTATTTCATTAATGGAAAAAAAAAAAATAATTGATGAACAATATCAATTAGAAAAAAAATATAATCATATTAATAATATACTATCATCAGAAGATGAAATGAATTATTTATTAAAAAAAGAAATATTATTAACTATAAATAAATATTCAAATAATCGTCGTTCTTTATTTAAAGAACGTAAAGAAGCTAAATTATTAAATGAAAATGAATTATTAGTATCTAATAATGAACCTATTACTGTTATTTTATCTAAAATGGGTTGGATTAGATCTGCTAAAGGTCATAATATTAATCCTATTAATTTAAATTATAAATCTGGAGATTCTTTTTTAATTTCAGTTAAAGGAAAAAAAAATCAAACAATTGTATTAATTGATTCAAAAGGACGTAGCTATAGTATTGATACTATTTCTTTACCTCCAGTACGTAGTCAAGGAGAGCCATTATCAAGTAAGTTAAAAATACCACAAGGTTCTGTAATAAAAAGTATATTAATGGAACAAAATCATAAAGAAGTTTTATTATCTTCTAGTTCTGGATATGGTTTTTTATGTAATTTTAGTGATTTAATTGCGTGTAATAGAAATGGAAAATCTTTAATGATACTTTCTGAAAAATCTGAAGTTTTACCTCCTTTAGTTATTAATAATAAAAATTATATGATATTAGCTGTATCTTCTGTAGGTAGATTTTTATTATTTCCTATTAATATTTTACCAAAATTATCAAAAGGAAAAGGTAATAGATTAATATTAATTGATAATAAAGATTTTATTCAAAATAAAGATAAATTAAAGTGGTTATTTATTATTAATAATAAATCAATTATTTTTATTGAATTAATTAATAAAAAATTTAAATTAAAATTTAATGAATTAAAAAAATTTTATGTAGATAAAATTCATAAAGGTTTTTTTTTCAATAAAAAAGAAATAATTAAAAATATTTTTTTAGATAAAGAAAAAGATAATTAAATTTTTTTAAATAATAATTTTTATAAAAAAATAATTTATTTTATTAATCTAAAATACTAATAAATTTTAAAATAATTAATAAAATTCATAACAGAATAATTTTTTATAAATAAAAAATATTTATCATATTCTTTAATATAGATTATTTAATTTTAAATAAAAAATTATTATATAAAATATATATTTTTAATAAAAATTATTTGTTCAAAATTAAAAATAATAATTTTAATAATTATTAAATTTTATAATAATAAAGATTATTTATTCATATTTGTTGAATTTATTATTATTTAAAATAAATAATTTTCATAATTAAGATAATTATAAAATAATAGTTTTCAATATTTAAAATATTCGGCATTATTAAAAATAATAATAATTATTATATTAAAAGTAGGTTAAATGAAATGCGAGTATTAAAATTTGGTGGAACATCATTAGCAAATGCAGAAAAATTTTTAATAGTAGTAAATATTATTTCTCATTATTCAAAAAAAGAAAAACTAGCTATAGTTTTATCTGCATCCGCAACAATTACTAATTATTTAGTATTAATAATAAAAAAAGCTATAAAAAATGAAAATTTTCAAATACATTTTATAAAAATAAAAAATTTTTTTTCAAATTTAATTGAAGAACTTTATTCTAAAGAAAAAAAATTAAATATTAGTAATATTAAAAAAAAAATAAATGATATTTTTTTTATGTTAGAAAATTTATTAAATGGTATTAGTTTATTAAATTTTTGTCCTGATGTTGTTTATGCTAAAATATTAGCTCAAGGAGAAAAATTTTCTGTTATTTTTATGAAAGAATTATTAATTTCTAAAAATTATAATATTTATATTATACATCCAGAAAAATATTTATTAGCTACAGGAAATTATTTAGAATCTAAAATTAATATAAATATATCTTCACAAAGAATAAAAAATATCAATTTATTAAATATTGATATTATTTTAATGGCTGGTTTTATTGCTTCTAATAAAAAAAATGAATTAGTTTTATTAGGACGTAATGGTTCTGATTATTCAGCTTCTGTTTTAGCATGTTGTTTAAATGCTAAATATTTTGAGATTTGGACTGATGTAAATGGTATCTATACTGCTGATCCTAATTTTATAACAAATGCTAAATTATTACCATGTATATCTTATAATGAAGCTAAAACATTAGCTTTTCTAGGAGCTAAAGTAATTCATTATAATATGATATATCCTATCTCAAAATATAAGATACAATGTGTAATAAAAAATACAATGAATCCAGAATTTTCAGGAACACTTATAAGTAAAAATAATAGTTTACCATTAATAAAAAGTATTACTGAACAAAAAAATATAGTAATGTTTTATATTTCTGGTAATAAAATTAAAGAAATACAATCTATAATACCAAAAATATTAGATATTATTTTTAAGTCGGGTATATCAATTTTATTAACAATACAGTCACCTTCTCAATGTGGTATTTATTTTTATATTTTTAAAAAAGATACAAATCTTCTAAGATCATTATTAGAAAATCATTTTTTTTTAGAATTTAAAAATAGATTAATTAATCCTTTATATATTTTAACTGAATTATCTATTATTTCTTTAGTTGGTGATAAAATTAATAATTATATTAATATAATAACAAATTATTTACATGCTTTTAAAATTGCAAAAATAAATATTTTAGCAATTTCACAAAATTTTTTTCAAAATTCTATTTCTATAGTAATAAAAAATAATTATACAAATAATATTATGAATATAGCTCATCAATTATTATTTCATAAAGAAAAAATTATTGAAGTATTTATTATTGGTATTGGAGGAATAGGTAGTACATTATTAGAACAAATTAATAATCAGCAAAAATTATTAAAAAATAAATTTATTAATATAAAAATTTGTGGAATTTTTAATTCTAAATCTTCCATAATAAATACTAATGGTATTAATTTAGAAAATTGGAATTTACAGATAAAAAATAATTCTCATAATAATTATACAGTAGAAAAATTTATTTCTAATATTAAACAATATAAGTTTATTAATCCTGTTATGATAGATTGTACTTCTTCCCAAAAAATTGCTAATCTATATATTAATTTTTTTAATCATAAATTTCATATAATAGCTACTAATAAAAAAGCTAATACATCTTCTATAAAATATTATAAAGATTTACGTATTATAGCAAAAGAAAATAATCGTAAGTTTTTTTATGAAACTAATGTAGGAGCTGGTTTACCAGTTATTTCTAATTTACAAAATTTAATAAATACAGGAGATAAATTAATTAATTTTATAGGAATATTATCTGGTTCTCTTTCATTTATTTTTGGTAAATTAGAAGAGGGTATATCTTTATCTAAAGCTACATATATGGCAAAAGAAATGGGTTTTACAGAACCTGATCCACGTATTGATTTATCAGGAATAGATGTTGCTAGAAAACTTCTTATTTTAGCAAGAGAAATTGGTTATAACATAGAATTAGATGATATTAAAATAGAATCAATTATTCCTAATAAATTTAATAATTTAAGATCAATTAAAGAATTTATGTATTTATTACCAGAATTAGATTTAAATTTTGAAAAAAAAATACAAGATGCTAAAAAAGAAAATAAAGTACTTCGTTTTATAGGAAGTATTAATAAAAATGGTAATTGTAAAGTACAAATTTCAAAAATAGATAAAAAAAATCCTTTATATGAAATTAAAAATGGTGAAAATGCTTTAGTTTTTTATAGCAATTATTATCAACCAATACCTTTGGTATTAAGAGGTTATGGAGCTGGACATAAAGTTACTGCTTCAGGAGTATTTGCTGATTTATTACGTATTATTATTTAATAAAAATAGGAATTTAAAGTAATGATAAAAATCTATGCTCCTGCTTCTATAGGAAATATTAATGTTGGTTTTGATTCATTAGGTATAGCATTATCTAGATTAGATGGAGGAATTTTAGGAGATTATGTATCAATAACATCATCTAAAAAATTTATATTAATAAGTCAAGGATGTTTTTTTAATGATTTACCTAAGGATTTTTATAAAAATATTATTTTTCACTGTTGGTCTAAATTTTGTAATAAAATAGGTAAAATAATACCATTAAAAATTATTTTAGAAAAAAATGTACCTGTAGCTTCAGGTTTAGGTTCAAGTTCTTGTTCTATAGTAGCTTTTTTAAAAGCTATGAATTTATTTCTTAATAATCCTTTAAATGATAATGAATTATTAATTTTAATGGGTGAATTAGAAAAATCATTATCCGGTCATATACATTATGATAATGTTGCTCCTTGTTATTTAGGTGGAATTAAATTAATATTAATAACTGATAATTTAATTATCCAAGATATACCAGTATTTGAAAATTGGTTTTGGGTTATTGCATATCCTGGTATAAAACTTTCAACTTATAATTCTAGAAAAATACTTCCTAAATATTATAATAAAAATATTTGTATTAAACAAAGTCAATATTTAGCTGGATTTATACATGCAAGTCATACTAAACAAGAATCACTTGCAGCAAAATTAATGAAAGATTTTATTGCGGAACCATATAGAAAATTATTATTACCTAATTTCGAAAATTTTTGTCAAATTTCTAAAAAATTAGGATCTTTAAGTTATGGTATTGCAGGTTCAGGACCAACATTATTTACTATATTTAATAATTTAAATATTGCACAAAAGATGGTTAAGTGGTTAAAAACAAATTATATAAAAAATAATAAAGGTTTTGTATATATTTGTGTTGTTAATAAAAAAGGTGCACAAATATTGGAGAAAAAATGAAATTTTATAATATAAATAATCATAATGAAATAATAAATTTTGAAAAAGCTTTAAAAATAGGATTAGGAAAAAATCAAGGATTATTTTTTCCTATTTTTATACCTAAAATTAATTTAAAAAATATTAATAAAATATTAGATATGGATTTTATTAATCGTAGTAGTTATATTATATCTTTATTTATTAAAAATGAAATTTCTTTAGAAAATCTAACAAAAAATATTTCTAAAGCATTTAATTTTCCATTAAAATTAATTAATATTACAAATAATATTTCTTGTTTAGAATTATTTCATGGACCTACTTTATCTTTTAAAGATTTTGGAGTTCGTTTTATGTCTCAAATGTTACATTATTTTAATAAACAAGAAAAAATTATTATTTTAACTGCTACATCTGGAGATACAGGAGCTGCAGTTGCTCATGCTTTTTATAATATTGATAATATTGAAGTAATAATTTTATATCCGAAAAATAAAATATCTGTTTTACAAGAAAAATTATTTTGTACTTTAGGTAAAAATATTAAAACAATTTCTATTGAAGGAGATTTTGACGATTGTCAAAAATTAGTTAAACAATCATTTGAAGATATGACTTTAAGAAAAAATTTTATTCTTAATTCTGCAAATTCAATTAATATTAGTAGATTAATAGCTCAAATATGTTATTACTTTGAAGTTTTTGCTCAAATATTACCAGATAACAGAAATAATGTTATTATTTCTGTTCCTAGTGGAAATTTTGGTAATTTAACCGCTGGATTAATAGCTAAATCAATGGGATTACCTATAAAAAAATTTATAGCAGCTACTAATTCTAATGATACAGTTCCTAGATATCTTAAAAATGGTATTTGGGATCCTCAAAAAACTATTGCAACATTATCTAATTCTATGGACGTTAGTTGTCCTAATAACTGGCCTCGTATAATAGAATTATTTCAAATAAATAATTGGAATTTAAATCAATTATTTTCTCAATCTACATCAGATTATCTTACTGAACAATCTATATTAAAATTATACAATAAATATAAATATATTACAGAACCACATTCTGCAATAGCATATCATGCTTTAGAATCAAAAATAACAAATAAAAAAGAATTTGGAATTTTTTTAGGTACTGCACATCCAGCAAAATTTCAAAAATATATAAATGAAGTTTTAAACATTACAATTAATGTACCAAAAAAATTAACTTATTACATAAAAAAAGAAAATTTATCTTATAATTTTCCAAATAATTTTTCTTATTTTAAATCATTTTTAATAAATAATTATATTTAATAATTTATTATTTTTTATATATTTAATATAAATAATATAATTTTTAATATTATTTTAAAATATAAATGATGAATGTATTTACATATTATATTTACTTACTATATTATGAATAAATAAATTTTAATTATAAAAATATTAATTATGTTTGATACACATTATAATTTTAATTACTTATCTTTTTATGTATTTCAAATATTTGCTATTATAATTAGCTGTATTGTTATGTTAGTATCACATTTTTTAGGAGGTCGATCTTATGGAATAGACAAAAATATACCATTTGAATCAGGTACTTGTTCTTTTGGTAATTCTCAAATAAAAATTTTTATTAAATTTTATTTAATAGCTATGTTTTTTGTGATTTTTGATGTTGAAGCATTATATTTATATATATGGTCTGTTTCTATTAAAAAAATTAAATTAGAAGGATTTATAGAAGGGTTATTATTTATAATAACAATTTTAATTAGTTTATTTTATTTATTTAGAGTACATGCTTTAAATTGGAGATCTAAAAAATATTTTTAATTCATTATTAAAATATAAAATAAATATTATATTATGAAATATACTCTTACTAAAGTAAATATTGATAATAAAAAAATATATCCATTAGAAGAAACAAAAAATATTAATAATAATCCTATTAAAGATCAAGTTTATGAAAATATATTTTTAGGAAATTTAAAAAAAATAACTCATAAAATTATTAATTGGGGAAGAAAAAATTCTTTATGGCCATATAATTTTGGTCTTTCTTGTTGTTATGTGGAAATGACAACATCATTTACATCTATAAATGATATATCTCGTTTTGGATCAGAAGTTTTAAGAGCATCTCCTAGACAAGCTGATTTTATGGTTATAGCTGGAACATGTTTTCTTAAAATGGCACCTATAATACAAAGATTATATGATCAAATGTTAGAACCTAAATGGGTAATTTCTATGGGTTCATGTGCTAATTCTGGTGGTATGTATGATATATATTCTGTAGTTCAAGGAGTAGATAAATTTTTACCTGTAGATATTTATATCCCAGGTTGTCCTCCTAGACCAGAAGCTTATATTCAAGCTTTATTATTATTACAAAAATCTATTAGCAATGAAATACGTCCATTATCTTGGATAATGGGTGATCAAGGAATATATAAACCCAAAATGTCATCACAAAAAAAAATATATACAAAAAAAAATATAAAATTACGTTATCCTGATAAAATTTAATTAAATTATTCATTAATCATTGAAATAGTAATTTTACTATTATATTTAAATAGGAATAGAATATTTATGAATAATTTTAATAATAATTTAGAACCAAAAATTGTAATAAATAATATTCATTCTCCATCATTAACTAATAAATCAAATGATTTAATAATTAATAAATTAGATAATTATTTTGGATCAAAAAATTTTTTAATACAAAATAATAAAAATGTAAATATGCCATTAATAATCTGGATAAAAAAAAAAAATTTAATACATTTTATAAAATTTTTATATAATATTCATAATCCATATAATATGTTGTATGATCTTCATGGTGTAGATGAAAGACTTCATCATAATAAATTTAATTTAATATTAAAAATGGATTTTTCTTTATTTTATCATTTGATTTCAATTAATAGAAATATTGATATAATAATTAAAGTTCCATTAATAAAAAATAATTTATCTATTGATAGTATAACAAAATACTTTACTAATGCTAATTGGTATGAAAGAGAAATATGGGAAATGTTTGGTATTAATTTTATTAATCATCCTCATTTATCTCATATTCTTTTACCATATAATTGGAATAATGGTTATCCATTACGGAAAGATTTTCCTGCAAGAGCAACCGAAAATGAATTTTATTTTTTATCTAAAACTAAATATAAGGAAGATATTGAAAGTACAAAATTTAATCCAGAAGAATGGGGCATAAAAATTAGTAATAAAAATTATGATTATATGTTTTTAAATTTAGGTCCTAATCATCCTTCTGTACATGGAGCATTTAGAATAATTTTACAATTAAATGGAGAAGAGATTATAGATTGTATTCCAGATATAGGATATCATCATAGAGGTGCAGAAAAAATAGCTGAAAGACAAACTTGGCATACTTATATTCCATATACAGATCGTATTGAATATTTAGGTGGCTGTATAAATGAAATGCCTTATATTCTTGCAGTAGAAAAATTAGCAAATATTATTGTATCAGATAGAATTAAAGTTATTAGAATTATGTTATCAGAATTATTTCGTATTAATAGTCATTTATTATATTTATCTACTTTTATTCAAGATGTTGGTGCTATGACACCTGTGTTTCTTGCATTTACTGATAGACAAAAAATATACGATATAATTGAAGCTATTACGGGTGCAAGAATGCATCCTGCATGGTTTAGAATAGGAGGATTAGCAAATGATTTACCAAAGGGTTGGAATATATTATTAAAAAAAATATTACAATGGTTACCTAAAAGATTAATAATGTATAAAAAAACAGCATTACAAAATAGTATTTTAATATCTCGATCAAAAAACATAGCAACATATTCACAAAAAGAAGCTATACAATGGGGTATTACAGGTGCTGGATTAAGAGCTACTGGTTTAGATTTTGATGTACGTAAATGGAGACCTTATTCTGGTTATGAAAATTTTGATTTTGATATTCCAATAGGTAATAATATAAGTGATTGTTATTCTAGAGTTATGTTAAAATTAGAAGAAATATGGCAAAGTTTACGTATTTTAAATCAATGTTTAAATAATATGCCTGTAGGACCATTTAAAGTAGATCATCCTTTAACAACACCACCCCCAAAAGAAAAAATGTTAAAAAATATTGAAACATTAATTACTCATTTTTTACAAGTTTCTTGGGGTCCAGTAATACCTGCTAATGAATCATTTCAGATGATAGAGGCCACAAAAGGTATTAATAGTTATTATTTAATTAGTGATGGTAATACTGTTAGTTATCGTACAAGAATAAGAACTCCAAGTTTTGCTCATTTACAACAAATACCTTCAGTTATTAAAGGTAGTTTAGTATCTGACTTAATTACCTATTTAGGTAGTATTGATTTTGTTATGTCTGATGTTGATCGTTAATATATTATGAATAAAATAATTGATAAAAAAAAAATTATATTAAATAAAAAAGATTTGGAAATAATTAATAAAATAATATCTCATTATGAACATAATCATGCAGCTTCTATTGAAGTATTAATATATTTACAAAAAAAATATGGTTGGATTTCTGATGAAATAATTTATATTGTTGCTAAATTATTAAATATTTCTCCTTCTGAAGTTGATAGTATTGCAACTTTTTATAGTCAAATTTTTAGATATCCAATAGGTAAATATATTATTAAATATTGTGATAGTGTTGTATGTTATATAACAGGATATGAAAAAATTTTAAAAATAATAAAAAATAGATTACAAATTGTTCCAGGAGAAACAACTGTTAATGGTTTATTTACTTTATTACCTATATGTTGTTTAGGTTTTTGTGATAAAAGTCCTAGTATTATGATTAATAATCATATTTATACTTCAGTATCACAAAATAATATAAATAAAATTTTGGATAAATATATTAATGAAAAAACTAAATCTTAATGAAGAAAATTATCCATTAACATGGCGTATGAGATATGATAATAAACCAGTATTTTTAAAAGAATATATTAAAAAAAATGGTTATACTAGTTTAAAAAAAACATTAAATAATATGAATCCTGAGGAAGTTATTAATTTAATTAAGGATTCAGGATTAAAAGGAAGGGGTGGTGCAGGTTTTTCTACTGGTTTAAAATGGAGTTTAATGCCTCAAAAAAAAATAAATACTGAAATTAGATATTTATTATGTAATGCAGACGAAATGGAACCTGGAACTTATAAAGATCGTTTTTTAATAGAACATATTCCTCATCAATTAATAGAAGGTATTATTATTAGTGCTTTTGCAATACAAGCTAATCAAGGATATATTTTTTTAAGAGGTGAATATGTAACATGTGCTAAAATTTTAAATTTAGCAATAAAAGAAGCTTATGAATTAGGTGTATTAGGAAATAATATTTTTAATACAAATTTTAATTTTAAATTATATATGCATATAGGTGCTGGAAGATATATTTGTGGTGAAGAAACAGCGTTAATTAATTCATTAGAAGGTAAAAGAGCTAATCCTAGATCTAAACCACCTTTTCCATCTTCTATTGGATTATGGGGTAGACCTACATGTATTAATAATGTTGAAACTTTTTTTAATATATCTGGTATATTAATGAACGGATCTTATTGGTATAAAAATATTTCTAAAAGTAAATATGATAATGGTACAAAAATGCTAGGATTTTCTGGTAATGTTAAAAATCCTGGAGTATGGGAATTACCATTTGGTACTAGTGCTCGTGAAGTATTAGAAAAATATGCTAGAGGTATGAAAGATGGATTAAAATTAAAAGCATGGCAAACTGGAGGTGCAGGAACTGGATTTTTAACTGCAAATTATTTAGATTTACCTATGGATTTTATCAGTCTTCAGGAAGTAGGTAGTAGATTAGGTACAGGATTATCTATGGCAATAGATAATAATATAAATATGGTATCTTTAGTAAAAAATTTAGAAATATTTTTTGCAAGAGAATCTTGTGGATTCTGTACACCATGTCGTGAAGGACTACCATGGATTGTAAAAATATTAGATAATTTAGAAAATAAAAAAGGTCATATTAATGACATAAAGTTATTAAAAGAAATTAGTAATCAATTAATAGATGGAAAATCTTTTTGTGCTCTTCCTGTAGGAGCTATAGAACCTTTAAGTAGTGCGCTAAAATATTTTTTAAATGAATTTGAATTAGGAATATCGTAGTAAATATAAAATTACATATTTATTTTAAAATACAAAATTTATATTTTAATAAATATTAAATAATAAAATTATTATTTGTTATAATAACTTACTGGAATATATTTATTATGACTACAGTTATTAATATAGATGGAAAATTTTATAAGGTTAATAAAAAAGATAATATATTAAAAATATGTTTATCTTTAGGTTTTAACTTACCTTATTTTTGTTGGCATCCTATTTTAGGAAGTGTAGGATCATGTCGTTTATGTGGTATTAAAAAATATAAAGATTATAAAAAATTAAAAGGACAAATAATAATATCTTGTATGTCTTTACCTTCTGAAAATTTATATATTTCTATAAATGATATAGAATCAAAAAATTTTCGTAAAAATATTATTGAATTATTAATGATTAATCATCCTCATGATTGTCCTGTTTGTGATGAAGGTGGTAGTTGTCATTTACAAGATATGACAGTAATGACTGGTCATGTTTCTCGCAGATATAATTTTACTAAAAAAATTTATAAAAATCAAAATTTAGGTCCTTTTATATCACATACAATGAATCGTTGTATTAAATGTTATCGTTGTGTAAGATTTTATAAAGATTATGCAGATGGAAAGGATTTTAATGTTTTTGGATCTAATAATAATCTTTATTTTGGGAGAATAACTGATGGAATATTAGAAAATGAATGTTCAGGTAACTTAATAGAAATATGTCCTACAGGAGTTTTTACAAATAAAACTTATTCTGAACAATTTTCTAGAAAATGGGATATGCAATATGCTCCTAGTATTTGTCATAATTGTTCATTAGGTTGTAATGTTTCAATAGGAGAACGTTATGGATATTTATCTAATATAGAAAATAGATATCATGAAAAAATAAATAGTTATTTTATTTGTGATCGTGGTCGTTTTGGTTCTGGTTATGTAAATATTAAAAACAGACCATTACAAGCAATTAAAATAGTTAATAATCAAAATATTATTTTAGATGATCTAAATATAATAAAAAATATTACTAATTTAATAAAAAAATCAAAACGGGTTATTGGTATTGGCTCACCTAGAGCAAGTATAGAAAGTAATTTTGCTTTAAAAGATTTAGTTGGTAAAGAAAATTTTTCTATTGGAATTTTAAAAAAAGAAAAATTACAAATTGATTTAATTATAAAAATATTGCAAAGTAAAGATATATATTGTCCTTCTCTTTCTGAAATAGAAACTTATGATGCAATTTTAATTTTAGGAGAAGATATTAGTATAACTAGTCCTAGACTATCTTTATCAATAAGACAAGCTATTAAAAAAAAATCATCTAATAAAAATAATATTCCATATTGGAATAGTAATGCTATTTCAAATGCAAATAATATGTTTAAAAATCCATTATTTATAACAAGTATAGATAATACATCTTTAGATGATGTTGCTAATTGGAATTATTATGCTCCTATTGAAAATCAAGTAAATTTTGGATTTATATTATCTAATTATATTCAAAATATATCATTTAAAATTTCTATTACTGATAATAATTTATTACATAAAATTAAAAACATAGCAAAAATACTATTAAAAGCAAAAAAACCTTTAATTATTTCAGGAACTAATTCTGGTTCATTAGAATTAATTTCTGCAGCATATAATATAGTTAAAGCTTTAAATCATCATGAAAAAAATACAGGATTATTTTTTGTATTAAATACAGTTAATAGTATGGGAGTTAGTATTATCAATGGTAAATCTTTAGAAGATATTTTTGATACAAATTTATCTAATGTAGATACTTTAATTATTATGGAAAATGATTTATATTTTCAAGAAGAAAAAAATAAATTAAATAATATTTTTAAAAATATATCTAATATTATTGTTATGGATCATCAATATACAGATACAATGAAAAAAGCAAATATTATTTTACCTTCAGCTAGTTTTTTTGAAAGTAGTGGTACTGTTATTAATAATGAATCTAGAGCTCAAAGATTTTTTCAAGCATACAATCCTATTTTTTATAATAAAAAAATTCAAATTAAATCTAGTTGGAAATGGATATCAAAATTAAAATTAAAAATAAATAATAAGAAATTTAATAATATTATTTTAGATGAAATAATAAAAAATTGTGAAAAAAAAATACCTATACTGAATGGAATTAGTCAAGTAGCTCCAAAAGCAAATTATAAAATTTTTGATAGAAAATTTGCAAGATCTCCTATTCGTTATAGTGGAAGAACATCAATGTTATCTAATATTAATATACATGAACAAAAACAATTAGAAGATAAAGATACTATTTTTAATTTTTCTATGGAAGGTAATTATGATTCTAATATTCAATGTTCTTATTTACCATTTTTATGGTATCCAGGTTGGAATTCTTTACAATCTTTAAATAAATTTCAAAAAGAAATAGGTGTTTCTTCTAAATATGGTCCTACAGGAATCAAAATTTTAAAGAAAAAAAATAAATCATTTAATATATTCAAATATATTATTCCAAAATCTTTAAATGTAAAAAAATTTACTATTGTTCCTTATTATAGTTTATTTTATAGTGATAGTTTAGTACAAAAATCACAATTAATAAAAAAATTTTTTAATCGTCAATATATAATTCTAAATAACTTAGATGCAATAGATTTAGGTGTTAAAAAAAATTTTAGTGATTCGATAATAGAAATATTTTATTTGAATAATAAAATTCATTTACCATTACGTATTTCAAAAAATTTACATCAAGGATTAATTGGATTACCTTTAGGAATTCCAGGAATACCCTTAGTACTTTTAGGAAAAACTATTGATAAATTAAAGGTATTAAAATGAATATATCCTTATTATTCAATTTTAACAATTTATTAATAATTATTAAATCTTTATCAATTTTAATAATTGTAATAATTAGTGGTGCTTATTTAAGCTTTATAGAACGTCGTATATTAGCATTATTTCAAAATCGTTATGGTCCTAATAGAGTTGGATGGTTTGGATCTTTACAAATATTAGCAGATATGATTAAAATTCTTTTTAAAGAAGATGTAATACCAACTTTTATTAAAAGTAAAATATTATTTAATATTGCTCCAATTATTGCTTTTAATTCATTATTATCAATATTTGCAATAATTCCTATTACTTCAACATTAATAATTTCTAATTTAAATATTGGTATTCTTTTTTTTCTAATGATGGCAAGTATTTCTGTTTATTCAATTTTATTTGCAGGTTGGTCAAGTAATAATAAATATGCTTTATTAGGTTCTATTAGAGGAATTGCTCAAATTTTAAGTTATGAAGTTTTTTTAGGATTATCATTAATGGGAGTTATATGTCAAACAGGATCATTTAATTTAAATGATATTATATATAAACAATATCATTGTTGGAATATTATACCTCAATTTTTTGGATTTATTACATTTTTTATAGCTTCTATAGCATTATGTCATAGACATCCTTTTGATCAACCAGAAACAGAACAAGAACTTTCAGATGGATATCATATTGAATATTCAGGAATTAAATTTGGTTTATTTTTTGTTGGAGAATATATTAATATTATAATTATTTCTTCTTTAATATCAATAATATTTTTTGGTGGTTGGTATGGTCCAATTTTACCATCTATTATATGGTTTTTATTAAAAACAATATTTTTTATATTATTATTTTTTTTAATAAGAGCTTCATTACCTCGTCCTCGTTATGACCAAATTATGAATTTTGGATGGTTAATATGTTTACCATTAACATTAATAAATCTTATTTTTACTGCATTATTTATGATAATATAAATTATTTTAATTTAAAAATAATATAAATATGAAATTAAAAAAGTTTTTTATAGGATTATTTAGTCAAATACGTAGTATATTTTTAGTCTGGACTAATATGTTTAAAAAAAGAGAAACAATAATGTATCCAGAAGAAGAAGTATATTTACCGCCAAGATATCGTGGAAGAATAATATTGTCATTAGATGATAATAATAATGAACGTTGTGTTGCATGTAATTTATGTTCTGTAGTATGTCCTGTAAGTTGTATTTCTTTAAAAAAAGCAACAAAAAAAAATGGTAGATCATATCCTAAATTTTTTCGTATTAATTTATCTCGTTGTATATTTTGTGGTTTTTGTGAGGAAGCTTGTCCTACTAATGCTATACAATTAATACCAGATTTTGAACTATGTGAATATAAAAGAAAAGATATGGTATATGAAAAAGAAAATTTATTAATTAATAATACAGGAAAATACCCACATTATAATTTTTATAAAATTTCTGGTATAAAAATTAAAAATAATTATTCACAACATAAAAATAATATTGAAGTAGATGTCAAAAGCTTACTACCATAAAATCAATAAAAGGTTTTTATCTATGGAATTAATTTTTTATATATTAGGATTTTTAGCAATAATTTCTACATTATGTGTAGTAATAAGTATTAATCCTATGTATACATTAGTATACTTTTTAATATCATTGATTTCTATATCAGGTATATTTTTTACTTTAGGTGATTATTTTGCAGGAGCTTTAGAAATTATTATTTATGCTGGTGCAATAGTTGTACTATTTGTTTTTATATTAATGTTATTAAACCATAAACAAATAGCTTTAGAAGAAAAAAAATTATTAATAAAAAAACCAATAATTTTAATTTTTTCTATTTTATTAACAACAATTTTATTATTTTTTTTAATTTTTATGATTAAAGAATCATGTAATAATAAATATATATATAATAATATTATTGATATAAATTGTATAGGTATAAATATGTTTAAACAATATAAAATAATTATTGAATTAATATCGATATTATTATTATCAGGTCTTATTGTAATTTTTCATATAGGAAATAAAAAAAATTAAATATTAATTTTTTTATATGTTAATAATTTAAACTTAAAAAGTAAAAATATGATTCCTTTATATTACGGATTGTTGATAACAATTATTATATTTATAATAGGTTTAACTGGTGTAATTATTAGACAAAATATGTTGTATATTTTAATATGTGTAGAAATAATGTTAAATGCTGCAGCACTATCTTGTATAATTGCAGGAAATTATTGGAAACAAACAGAAGGAGAAATAATGTATATAATATCAATTACTATTGCAGCTATTGAAAGTTGTATAGGTTTAGTTTTATTATTAAAATTATATCATTATCAAAATACAATTAATATTGATTCTATTAGTGAGATGAAAGAATGAAATTTCTTTATTTTACTATTTTAATACCTTTAATAAGTTTTTTGATATTATCTTTTTTTTCTAATTATTTAAATAAAAGAATATCTACAATTATTGGTATTGGATCTATAGGAATTATTGCAATAATTACATTTATAATTAATTTTATTTTTTTTAAGAATCATATATTAATTTATAAAGAATCTTTATGGCAAATTATAAATATTGATAATTTTCATGTTAATTTTAATTTATATTTGGATATGCTTTCATTAACAATGTTATCAGTTACTACTGGAGTTGGTTTTCTTATACATATATTTGCATCATGGTATATGAAAAATGATGAAGGTTATTCAAGATTTTTTGCATATACTAATTTATTTATTGCTAGCATGATTATGCTAATATTAGCAGATAATTTTATACTAATGTTTTTTGGATGGGAGTGCGTAGGTGTTTGCTCTTATTTATTAATAGGATTTTTTTATAAAAATACTTCAAATGGATTATCTGCTATAAAAGCATTTTTAATTACTCGTTTAGGTGATATTTTTTTAGTAATAGGTATTTTTTTAATATTTAAAATATTTAAAACAATGAATTTTAAAGAAATATCCTTTTTAATTAATTCATCTCATTTTTATTATAAACCTTTTTTACTTAATATAATTACTTTAATGCTAGCAATAGGTGCAATAAGTAAATCTGCTCAATTTCCATTAAATACTTGGTTAATAGATGCAATGGCTGGTCCTACTCCAGTTTCTGCATTAATTCATGCAGCGACTATGGTAACAGCAGGAGTTTATTTAATTTTACGAAATTATGTTTTATTTTCATTAACAAACTATATTTTATTATTTATAAGTATTATTGGAATAATAACATTATTATTATCAGGTTTATCTGCTTTAGCACAAAAAGATATAAAACGTATTTTAGCATATTCTACTATGAGTCAAATTGGTTATATGTTTTTAGCTTTAGGTATACATTCATGGGAAGCTTCTTTATTTCATTTAATAACACATGCTTTTTTTAAAGCATTATTATTTTTATCTGTTGCTTCTATTATTATTTCTACTAATCATGAACAAAATATATTTAAAATGGGAAATATGAAGAAATACATTCCTTTTATATATTATTGTTTTTTATTAGGAGGTTTATCTTTATGTTCTTTTCCAATTATTAGTATTAGTAGTTTTAGTAAAGGAACTATTTTATATGAAGCTTTAATTAATCATCATTTTATTTTTGTTATATTAGGTTTAATTGGTACTTTTATTACGTCTTTATATATTACGCGTTTAATTTATATTATTTTTCATGGAAAAACAAATATAATACCAATTAAAAATAATAGTTGGAATCATAATATTCCATTAATAATATTAAGTATATTATCTAGTTTTATAAGTATAAAAATATTACCATTAAATATATATTCATTATTTAATGATGTAATTATTACACATACTAAGCAATATTTTATACTAGAAGTAATATCAGCAGTAATATCTATTACTGGTAGTGTATGTTTTATATTATTTTGGAATAATCGTAATTATTTATTAAAATTTATTAAAATAAATAATATTAATTTTTATATTATAAAAAAATTTTTTTTAAATGGTTGTTATATAGATTTAATGTATAAAAAATTATTTATAAATAATTTTTTAAAAATATTATTTATTATAAAAAATGATCCTATTTCTCAGAGTATAGATATATTAATAAAATTTATTCAAAAAACAGAACAATTTTTATTAATTAGTGAAAATGGATATGTACGTTGGTATTTATCATCTATGTGTTTAGGTTTAATATTATTATTATTAATTATAATATTCAGTAATAAATATTATTTAATGTTAAATAATATTTAAAAATTAATATTTTTTATTAAGTTTTAAAAATAATTAGGAAATATTATGTTATTACCTTGGTTTATATTAATTCCTTTTATGGGTGGATTAATTTGTTGGCAAATTGAACGTTTAAATTATAAATTACCTCGTTGGATATCTTTAATTTCTATTAGTATTGTTTTTTTCCTTTCTATTTTTGAATTATTTACTCATTCATATTTTTTAAATAGTAAATTATCATTTTCATCTTTTATATGGATATCAGAATTTACATTACCTTGGATTCCAAGATTTGGTATAAATTTTCATTTAGCTACGGATGGTCTTTCTATTATTATGATTAATTTAACTGGATTATTAGGAATAATGGCAGTTTTATGTTCTTGGAATGAAACAAAAAAATTACATGGTTTTTTTCATTTAAACTTATTATGGATTTTAAGTGGAGTAATAGGTGTATTTCTTGCTATTGATATGTTTTTGTTTTTTTTATGTTGGGAAATTATGTTAATTCCTATGTATTTTTTAATATCATTATGGGGACATAATAATATAAATGGTAAAAATTGTATAACAGCAGCTACTAAATTTTTTATTTATACACAAGCTAGTGGTTTAATAATGTTATTTGGTATTTTAATATTAGTTATTTTAAATCATGAAATAACAGGGATATGGACATTTGAATATAGTCACCTATTAAATACTCCGAAATCATTTAATCTAGAATTTTTATTAATGTTATGTTTTTTCATTGCTTTTGCTGTTAAAATACCAGTAATTCCATTACATGGTTGGTTACCTGATGCTCATACTCAAGCACCTACAGCAGGATCCGTAGATTTAGCAGGTATTTTATTAAAAACAGCTGCATATGGATTATTAAGGTTTTCTTTACCATTATTTCCTTTAGCTTCTCTAAAATTTGCTCCTATTGCAATGATATTAGGTATTATAGGTATATTTTATGGATCTTGGTTAGCTTATATGCAAAATGATATAAAAAGAATAATAGCTTATACTTCAATATCTCATATGGGATTTATACTTATTGGAATTTATAGTAATAATAAAATTGCTTATCAAGGAGTTATTATACAAATAATATCACATGGAATATCTGCTGCAGCTCAATTTATAATGTGTGGACAAATATACGAACGTATAAAAACAAGAAATATAAATTTAATGGGTGGATTTTGGAATAATATAAATTTATTACCAGGTTTTTTCTTATTTTTTTCTTTAGCTAGTTTAGGAATTCCAGGAACTGGAAATTTTATAGGAGAATTTTTAATCCTTATGGGAAATTTTCAAAATTATCCTATTTATGCTAGTATTGCTGTTTTTGGTTTATTATTTGCAAGTATTTATTCTTTAAATATTATGCAAAAAATTTTTTATGGACCAATAAAAACTATTTTTATTTTTAAAAAATTAGTTTTTAGAGAAATATTTATTATTGTTTCTTTATTAATTTTATTATTGATATTAGGATTTTATCCTCAACCTATATTAAATATTTCTTATAATGCAATTAATCATATTTATTATAAAAATATAATAAAATAAAATATATGATAAAATCAATAGTTTTACAAAAGGAAAAAAAATAATATTTCTTATGAAAAATTTAATACTATTATTACCTTTAATTATTATTATTACAACAACAATAATTATACTTATAAGTATTTCTATTAAACGTAATAATTTTGTTCATTTAATAATAACAGTTAGTGGTTTATTTTTTACTTTAATATCTATATTATATAATATGTATAATAAAATAAATATTATTAATAATACATTATTTATAATAGATAATTATTCTTATTTTTATACTATAATATTATTACTAATTAGTATTATTACTTGTATAATAGCATATCCTTGGTTATTAAATTATTTTTATAATAAAGATGAATTTTATCTTTTAATTCTTATATCCTCTATTGGAGGTATTATATTAACTTGTTCAAATAATTTTATTTCAATGTTAGTAGGAATGGAATTAATATCTATACCTATATTTGGTTTAATTGGATATAATTTTAAATTAAAAAATTCATTAGAAGCTAGTATTAAATATACTATACTTTCCAGTATAGCAACTTCTTTTTTTATATTAGGGATTTCATTAATTTATATTGATTATGGAAGTTTAAATTTTACATATATAAGTAAACAACATTTATTAAATTCAATAGTAAACAATATAAGTGTTATTGGTTTAGTTTTAATTTTAGTTAGTATAGGATTTAAATTATCATTAGTACCTTTTCATTTATGGACACCAGATATTTATCAAGGTTCTCCTACAGTAGTAACTATGTTTTTATCTACATTTAGTAAAATTTCTATTTTTACATCACTTGTAAGATTATTAATTCATTTTACTAATATATCTTCAAATAGATTAATATTATCTAATTTATTAATTTTTATATCAATAACTTCTATTATATTTGGAAATTTTTTAGCTTTGTCACAAAATAATATTAAACGTTTATTAGGATATTCTTCTATAGCTCATTTAGGTTATATGTTAATAATATTAATATATAATATAATTATACCAAATAATATTTTATTTTCATTAGAAACAATGGGAATATATATTATTAGTTATATATTAAATAATATAGGTATATTTACTGTTATTAGTATAATTTCTAATTTAAATATAAAACAACAATATAAAAATGATATTGATAATCTTGATTATTATAGAGGGTTATTTTGGTATAATCCTATTTTATCATTTATAATGACTATTATGTTTTTATCTCTTGCTGGAATTCCAATAACTTTAGGTTTTATTTCTAAATTTTATTTAATATTATTAATTATTAAGATGAAGATATGGTATTTATTATTTATAGTAATACTTGGTAGTGCAGCTGGCTTATATTATTATTTACGTGTTATAATTAATTTATATTTATCTCCATATAATAATAAATTATCTTTATTAATTTTTTCAAATAATTTAAATACAAAAAAATTTTTTATTAGTAAATATTTAATATTAGTATTAACAATACTTACTTTTTTATTAGGAATATATCCTGAACCAATAATACATTTTATAAGAATGTCTACTTTAATAAAATAAATATTATTTAATAATATTTATTTTTTAATAATTTTATATATTATTTTTATAATAAATATGATAATTAATATATATAGTATATATTTTATCATTTTATTAATATCTTTAATCCAAGAAGTGATAATATCACCAAATATAAATCCTAAACTAACAAATATTATAGACCATATTATGGCTCCTATAATATTAAATATTAAAAATTTAAATGTTGTTACTTTTGTTATGCCAATAATTATTGGTCCAATTAATCTAAATCCATACATAAATCTAACCATAATAATAAAGATATATGGATAATTTGTGATTAAATTTTGATATTTATATATTTTTAAATTATTTTTTTTAAAAAAAAATAATAATTTGTTACTATATATTTTACCAATAAAAAATAAAAATTGATCTCCTATAATAGCACCTAATGTAGAAATTATTATAACCCAATGATAAATTAATAATCCTTTATGTACTGCAACTCCTCCAATAATAATGCATGTCTCTCCTTCTAGAAGAGATCCTATAAGTATTATTAAATAACCATATTGGTTAATGATTTTAGTAACATCTATATCAATCATTTTTAAAATTATATAATAATCATTATAAATAAACAAATATAAAGTTATTTATAAATATTTTAATAATTTTATAAGGTGAGAAGGGGATTCGAACCCCTGATATGTTTTCATATACACACTTTCCAGGCGTGCGCCTTCAACCGCTCGGCCATCTCACCATATTAAATTTTAATATATTATAAAATATATTGTTAAAATATAAAAATTATAATAATATTATTTATTATGTTAATAAATAATAAAATCATAAAAAATGAACCTAATTTTTTATTTTATGATTATGAAACTTTTGGTTTAAATCCTTCTATAGACAGGATAGCACAATTTGCTTGTATACGCACTAATATAAATTTTGATATTATAGAAGATCCTATAGTATTATATTGTAAAATACATATAGATTATTTTCCTAATCCAAAATCTATTATTATTCATAATATAAGTCCTAAAATTGTTAATACTAAAGGAATTCTTGAATATAATTTAGCAAAGAAAATTAATAAAATATTTTCTAAAAAAAATACTTGTGTTATAGGATATAATAATATTGCTTTTGATGATGAATTTAGTAGAAATTTATTTTATCGAAATTTTTATGATCCATATAATTGGTATTGGAAAAATAATAATAGTAGATGGGATATATTAAATTTAGTAAGAGCATGTTGTATTTTAAGACCTTATGGTATTAATTGGCCTAAAGTAAATAATATTCCTGTTTTTAATCTTGAAAAAATTGCTAATATTAATAATATAAAGTTATATTATAAGTCACATGATGCATTATCTGATGTTTATACTACAATAGCTATTGCTAAATTAATTAAAAAAAAACAATCATCACTTTTTAATTATTTTTTTAAAAAAAGAGAAAAAAAAGAAATATTAAAAATAATTCATTTATCTAATATTAAACCTTTAATTTATATTAGTAGTATATATAAAAACTTAAATAATAATATAGGATGTATTGTTCCTTTATTTTGGTCTTTTAAAAATAAAAATATATTAATTTCTTTTGATTTAATTAATGATATAAATAAATTTATTAATTTAAATTGGAACAATAATATTACAAATAATAATTTTTTACTTTATATAAAATTTATAAATATAAATAATTCTCCTTTGTTATTACCAATAAATATATTAAAATCTAATGATATTGAACGTTTAAATTTTAATTTAATTTATTATCAAAAAAATTTTTTTAGATTTAAAAAATATTTTGTTAAAATTAAAAATATAATTTTTTCTTGTTTAATTAAATTTTATAATATTAATAGTATTAATTATGATATCTCTAATGTAGATACTCAATTATATAAAAATTTTTTTGGATATTCAGATTTACAAAATTTTAAAAAAATACATAAAACACCAATTAGTAAATTAAATCAAATTGTTTTTAATGATTGTAGAGCTAATGAATTATTATTTAGATATAGAGCTAGAAATTTTCCTGAAACTTTAAATAATTTAGAAAAAAATAAATGGAATTTATATATTAAAAATCTTTTTAATAAAAATTATATTTTAAATTATATTAATCAAATAAAAATTTTATTAGATCAATATAAAAATCATGAAGAACAAAAGATTGTTTTAAATAATTTATTAAAATATTTTAAAATAATTATTAAAAAAAATAATATTTAAATATTTATTTAAATATGTGACCCATTTTTATAGCTTTAGTATTTAAGTATTTATTATTTTTTGAATTATATCCTACAATTAATGGAATACGACTAACTACATTAATACCAATTTTTCTTAAAATATTTATTTTACTAGGATTATTTGTTAATAACTTTATTTTTAAAATACCTAATTTTTTTAAAATATTTGCACATGAAGTATAATCTCTTTCATCTGCAGCAAAGCCTAATTTATGATTTGCTTCTACAGTATCTAATCCTTTATCTTGATAAGTATAAGCTTTAATTTTATTTAATAATCCTATATTTCTACCTTCTTGTCTATGATAAATTAATATTCCACAATTTTCTTTAGAAATTTGTATTAAAGATGATTTTAATTGAAAACCACAGTCACAACGTATACTAAATAAAGAATCTCCAGTTAGACATTCAGAATGAATTCTTGTTAATACAATTTGTGTTTTATAAATTTTTTTCATGCCATAAATCAAAGCAATATGACTATTTCCAGTAGATATTTCTTCAAAACCTATTATGATAAAATCACCCCATATTGTTGGTAATTTTGCTCTTGATATTTCTTTTAAATTCATATAATAATTCCTTATTAATTATAAATGGTTTTTATTAGATTATATAACCTAGCATAAAGATATAACTTTTGTAAAAATTAAAATTAAATTTATATAATGTGAATATATAAACTAAAATATTTATATAACTAATTTTTTTATAAAAATGTTATAATAAATATACAAAATTTTTTGTTTATATAAAATATTTAAATTTTTATTAAAATAATTTATTTATATAAAAAATTATTTTTGTTTAAGGAAAAATATGAATTTGTTAAAATCATTAACAATGGTTAGTATTATAACATTATTATCTAGATTGTTAGGATTTATTCGAGACAGTTTTATAGCAAAAATTTTTGGAGCAGGTCTTTATAGTGATTCATTTTTTATAGCTTTTAAATTACCAAATTTATTACGTCGTATTTTTGCAGAAGGAGCTTTTTCTCAGGCTTTTACTCCTGTATTAGCAGAGTATAAAAATAAAAGAAGTATAATTGAAACTAAAGAATTTATTTCTGCTGTACTAGGAATATTAACAATATTATTAACTATTGTTGTTTTATTCGGTATAATCTTTTCTTCTTTGATTATTTCTATAATAGCACCAGGTTTTGTTACTACTAATTATAAATTAGTATTAACATCTAAAATGTTAAAAATAACTTTTCCTTATATTTTTTTAATTTCTTTATCATCATTAGCAAGTTCTGTTTTAAACATATGGAAAAATTTTTTAGTTCCTGCATTAACTCCTATATTATTAAATATATGTGTAATAATTATTATTATGTTCTTTCCATCTTATTTTCATCCACCAGTATTAATATTAGCATGGTCTGTCATAATTGGTGGTTGTATACAACTTACTTATCAATTAATTTATTTAAAAAAAATAGATATGTTTGTATTACCACGTTGTAAATTTGTTATTTATAATAATATTGATGGTATAATAAAAGTTTTTAAAAAAATGGGTATTGCTATTATTGGTGTATCTGCAACTCAAATATCCTTATTAATTAATTCTGTTTTTGCTTCTTTTTTAATTACAGGTTCTGTTACTTGGATTTATTATGCTGATCGTTTAATGGAATTACCTATTGGTATGTTTGCTGTTGCATTAAGTATAGTATTATTACCAGCATTAACTGATGCATATACTACAAATAATGAAAAAGATTTTAATAAATTAGTAGATTTAGGTTTACGTTTATGTTGTATTTTAATAGTTCCAAGTTCTTTAATGTTAGGTATTTTTTCTAAAATATTACTAATTTGTTTATTTGAATATGGAGCATTTAGTTATTTTGATGTATTAATGTCTCAAAAAAATCTTATTATTTATTCTGTAGGTTTATTATTTATAATAACATCTAAAGTTCTAGCTTTAGGATATTATTCAAGACAAAATGTTAAAACTCCTGTAGTTATTGCAATATTAGTTTTAATTTTTACTCAATTAATTAGTCCTTTCTTTATTTATTTTTTAAATCATATTGGTTTTGCTATATCAGTATGTTTAGCTGCATTTTTAAATTTTGTTATATTATTTTATAAATTAGTACGAAGTGAAATTTATATTCCAGAACCAGGATGGTATAGTTTTATTATAAGATTATCAATCGTTACTATACTTTTAGGTATAATGATATCATTTTTATCTAACATGGTTTCTAAACAATGGTTAATTTTATCTGATTTAAGGTTTCGTATAGTGTATTTATTTATTATTTGTATGTTAGTTTTAATATTGTATTTGTTAACATTATTTTTATTAGGTTTCCGTTCACAAGAATTTTCATTACATAAAATACAAAAATAATTTTTTATTAGTTGTATTAATTGTTAATATTATTATATTTATTTATTATTATCAATAATAAAATATTTTTTAGTATAATTATATTAATTAAAATATAAAATAAAATTTTTAAAATGTTCTTTTAGAAAAAAATTTAGTTAAAATATAAATAATAATTTATATAATTTAATTAATATTAAATTACTATTTTTTAATAAAAAATATCAAATTAAAATTTAATAAAATAACTGGTTTTTTTAAAAATATTTCTTTTAAAAATATTTTATTTTTTATAAAATTAAAATAAAATAAATATATAAATAATTATTTAATAATATTAATTATAATTAATCAAATAGATATTTAAATAATAATTTAAATATAATAAATTAATTTATGTTTAATATTTTATTTATACTATAATTAATATTAGTTAAATAATAACTAAATAAATATTATTTATATTATATAAATTAATATTTTTAGATAAAATTAATTATTTATTGGATAATAATTATGATATTTAAAAAAAAATTAATACATTTTTCTTGTAAAGAATATGTTTGGAAAGGAATTTTTTTAACTAATAATTCATTATTACAAATTAATAAAATAATCAAAATGAATTTTACAATCAATGGTATTCGATTACTTTTAAAAAAAACAGGTTGTTTTGGTTTTAAATATAAAATTGAATTAGTAAAAGATATTTTTAATGATGATTTAATTTTTCAAAATAATAATATTTATATATATATAAAAAGAAAAGATATTATTTTTATAGATGGAACAAAAATAGATTTTATTAAAGAAAATTTTAAAGAATATTTTAAGTATTATAATACTAATATTATTAAATCTTGTGGTTGTGGAGAAAGTTTTAATATTTAATTTAATATTAAAAAATTTACTATGAAAAATAATATAAAAAATAAAATTAAATATTTTAATAAAAAAAAAAATATTTATAAAGAAGGTTTTTCTACAAATTTAAAAAATGAACAATTTATTCCTGGTATAAATGAAGATATAATAAAAAAAATATCTAAAATACGTAATGAACCTAAATGGATGTTAGATTTTAGATTAAAAGGATATTACTTTTGGATAAATAATAAAGAACCTCATTGGATAAATGGACATTTTGATAAATTAAATTACCAAAATTATATTTATTATTCAGCACCTTTATCTGATACTTATCATAATAAATTAAATAATAATTCTAATTATATCAAAAATAAATATTTTACAAATGCTGTATCAGATACTTTTAATAAATTAAAAATTCCTATTAATAATAAAAATATAGCAGTTGATGCTATTTTTGATTCTGTATCTGTTATTACAACTCATAAAGATAAATTATTAGAAAAGGGAATAATTTTTTGTTCTTTAAATGATGCTATTCAATATTATCCTAATTTAGTAAAAAAATATTTAGGATCTGTTGTTTCTGCTAATGATAATTTTTTTGCATCTTTAAATGCAGCTGTAGCATCTGATGGAACATTTATATATATACCAAAAAATGTAGATTGTCCTATAGAATTATCAACTTATTTTCGTATAAATGAAAAAAATATTGGACAATTTGAACGTACAATTTTAATTGCAGATGAAAATAGTAGTGTAAATTATATAGAAGGATGTTCTGCTCCTATAAGACATAATTATCAATTACATGCTGCTGTTGTAGAAGTAATATTATTAAAAAATGCTAGAGTAAAGTATTCTACAGTACAAAATTGGTTTTCAGGTAAAGATAAATCAGGAGGTATTTTAAATTTTGTTACTAAAAGAGCAATATGTAAAGGTAAACATAGTAAAATGTCATGGACTCAATCAGAAACAGGATCTGCTATTACATGGAAATATCCTAGTGTTATTTTACAAGGAGATTATTCTATTGGTGAATTTTTTTCAATTTCATTAACAAATGGTTATCAACAAGCTGATACTGGAACAAAAATGATTCATATAGGGAAAAATACAAAATCAACAATTATATCTAAAAGTATTTCTACTGAATATAGTAAAAATACTTATAGAAGTTTAGTAAAAATTAATAAAAAATCAGATAATTCTCGTAATTTTACTCAATGTGATTCAATTCTAATTGGTTCTAAATGTAGTACTCATACATATCCTAATTTAAATATCGCTAATAATACATCACAAGTTGAACATGAAGCTACAACTTCTAAAATAGGAGAAGATCAAATATTTTTTTGTTTACAAAGAGGTATTAACATGGATAATGCTATTTCTATGATTATTAATGGATTTTGTAAAGATATTTTTATTAAATTTCCTTTAGAATTTGCTATAGAAGCACAAAAATTATTATCAGTTAACTTGGAAAAAAGTATTGGTTAATATTTTAATCAATATATTTTGCATAAAATTATGTTAAAAATAAAAAATTTACATGTTCATATAAATAATAAAGTAATATTAGATCAATTTAATCTAACAATTAATTCTGGAGAAATTCATGCTATAATGGGTCCTAATGGATCCGGTAAAAGTACTTTGTCATTTATTTTAGTAGGAAAAAAAGAATATATTATTTCTAAAGGGAATATATATTTTAAAAAAAAAAATTTATTAAATATGGATCCTGAAATAAGAGCAAGAGAAGGAATTTTTGTTTCATTTCAATATCCTCCTGAAATACCAGGTGTTACTAATAATTTATTTTTATATACATCATTGAATGAAATAAGAAAATATAATGGTCTATCTACATTAGATAGATTTGATTTTCAAGATTTAATTCAAAAAAATATAAAAATATTAGGTATAAAAGAAGATTTTCTCCAACGTTTTGTAAACGTGGGTTTTTCTGGCGGTGAAAAAAAAATTAATGATATACTACAAATGTTAATTTTAAAACCAAAATTATGTATTTTAGATGAAATTGATTCAGGATTAGATATTGATGCATTAAAAAAAGTTTCAAAAATAATAAATATTATGAGATCTAAAAATAGATCATTTATTATTATTACTCATTATCGTCGTATATTAGACTATGTTAAACCAGATTATGTACATATACTTTATAATAATAAAATTGTTAAATCTAGTGATTTTATGTTAGTTAAACAATTAGAGGATCAAGGTTATGGCTGGCTTAATAAATAATAATTTATTGAAACAATTAAATTATATATATAAATTACATAAAAAAAATCATTTTTCAGAAAAATCGGAAAATCATTGGTTAAAATTAAAAAAATTATTAAATAATCAACAATATATAAAAAAAAATACATATATAAATATTATACATAATAAACTATTTAAAATTCCCTTAATTAAACCATTACTAAAAAAAGATTTATCAAGTTTTATTTTTAAATTAAATGCTATTTTTTTATATTTTATTAATGGTAAACTAAATAAAAATATAAGTGATATAGATAATATTTGGTATAAAATAACTATTAATAAATTTAATAATTTAAATAATCAAAATACTTTTATTAAACATAATATTTTTACTCATTTATCAGAATCTTTATCTAAAGAAATTATTTTTATTGATATAAATTTAAATAATATTAATTATATTAAACCACTTTATTTAATATATATTAATATAGGTTACAATAATAATAATTTTCTTTATATGTCAAATTATAGAAATTATATACATATAAAAAAAAGACAATCTATTACAATTTTTGAACATTATATTGATATAAATCAATCTTATTTAAATAATATTTATACAACTTTAATTTTAGAAAATAATGTAAATTTAACTCATTATAAATTAATTACTGGTAATAAAAAAAATTATTATTTTACTAATGATGAATATTTATTTAAAAATAATAGTTATATTAAAAAATATGATTTTTTGATGTCTAATAAAATGATATATCAAAATAATAATTTTCAATTTAATGGAAATAATTCGCAATTAGAATATAAAAGTTTATCTTTATTAAAAGGAAATAATGTTTCTTATATTAAAAGTTATTTAGAACATAATGGAAAATATTGTTATAGTAATCAACTTTTTAAAGCAATAGTATCAAATAAATCTATTATAAATTTTAAAGGACTATTAAAAATTAATCCATTAGCTATACAAACAAATGGTCAAATGAATTACAGTGGATTATTGCTTAATAAAGATTCAGAAATGAATGTTAAACCAGAATTAGATATTTATAATAATGATGTAAAATGTAAACATGGGGTTTTTTCTGGTAAAATAGATGATCAACATTTATTTTTTTTAAGAACAAGAGGTATAGACTTTAAAAAATCACAAAATATACTTCTTTTTGCATTTGTAGTTGACTTTATTCAAAATATTTGTGATGATAATTTTAAAAAAAAGATATGTAATTATTTATCCAGTTATTTCTCTAAAGAGAATATTTTTAATGAATTTAAATTTAATAAAAATTAGAAAACAATTTCCTATTTTATCACGTAAAGTTAATAAACATAACTTTATTTATTTTGATAACGCTGCTACTGTACATAAACCAATATCAGTTATTTCTAAGATAAGTAATTTTTATAAAAAAAATTATTCATCAGTACATAGAGGAACACATACATTAAGTATAGAAGCAACTAACATTATGGAAAAAGTACGTTATCAAGTAGCTAATTTTATTAACGCAAGAAAAATAGAAGAAATAATTTTTACTAAAAGTACTACGGAAGGAATAAATTTAATTGCAAATACCTGGGGTATAAATAATCTTTCTTCAGGAGATAATATTATTATTTCAGAAATGGAACATCATTCTAATATTTTTCCATGGAAGATTATATCAGAAAAAATAGGATTTAATATTCGTATTATACCATTAACTCAAAATGGAGAATTAAATTTTAAACAAATTTCTAATTTAATAGATCAAAAAACTAAATTAATATCTATTACTTATATTTCTAATGTATTAGGTACAGTTAATCCCATAAATAAAATAGTAAAATTAGCTAAAAGTAAAAATATTTTAACATTAATAGATGGTGCTCAAGCAGTTACAAATAGAATAATTAACGTTCAAGACATTGGATGTGATTTTTTTGTTTTTTCTGGGCATAAAATTTTTGGTCCTACAGGAATTGGTATACTTTATGGAAAAAAAAATATATTAGAATTAATGCCACCCTGGGAGTTTGGAGGAGGTATGATAAGTAATATTGATTGTAATAATTTTCCTATTTGGGAAAAAATACCATGGAAATTTGAAGCAGGTTCTCCTAATATTGCAGGAATTATAGGGTTAGGTGAAGCGTTATCATGGTTTACATCTTTTAATATTAAAGATATTATAAATCATAATCAAAGTTTAACATTATATGCTTTAAAAAAAATTTCTAACATACCAAATATTAAAATTTTTGGTAATAGTTTTTTAAAAAATAGAGTAGGTATTATTTCTTTTAATTTAAAAAACTATCATCCTTATGACATAGGATGTTTTCTTGATGAATATGGTATTGCAATACGTACTGGACATCATTGTGCTATTCCTATAATGAAATATTATAATGTTAAATCTATGTGTAGAATATCTTTTTCTATATATAATATTTTTGAAGAAATAGATATATTTATTAGTAAATTAATCTATATAAATAATTTATTAAATAAATAATTATGGTTATAAATATATTACCTAATCAAAATATATTAAAAACTAATTTTAAGCGTTGTAGTAATTGGGAAGAACGTTATTTATATATAATTGAATTAGGAAATAAAATTCCTATTTTATCACAAAAACATCATTCTTCAAAAAATTTGATTCATGGTTGTCAAAGTCAAGTTTGGATTACTTTAAAAATTAATTTTAGTAATGATCATGTATCATTTAAAGGATATAGCGATTCTTCTATAGTACAAGGTTTATTAGCTATTATTTTTATATTTTATAATAATAAAACTTATAATAAAATTATTAACTTTGATATTCAATCATGTTTTAAACAATTATCTCTAGATAAATATCTATCTCTATCTAGATTACAAGGAATAGATATTATTATAAATACTATAAAAAAAAGATTAATAAAATTAATTAATATTTAATTATAAATAATATAAAATTATATTTTAAAATATAGGAATACATAAAATATATGAAAAAAACAAAAATAATATGTACTATTGGACCTAGTTCAGAATCTAAAGAAATATTATCCAAATTATTAAATTTAGGAATGAATGTTATGAGATTAAATTTTTCTCATGGAAATCATAAAGATCATGAAAAACGTATCATAATTTTAAGAGAAATTATGGATATAACAGGACAAAATGCAGCAATATTATTAGATACTAAAGGTCCTGAAATACGTACTATAAAACTTAAAAAAGGTATAGATGTAGATTTAAAATCTGGACAAAAATTTGTTTTAACTACAGATAAATCTGTTATTGGTGATAATCATTGTGTTGCTATAACATATCCTAATTTAATTTTTGATCTTAATATAGGAAATAAAATACTTGTAGATGATGGTCTTATAGAAATGAAAGTATTAGAAATAAGTAATAATAATATTATTTGTCAAGTATTAAATAATGGTAAATTATCAGAAAATAAAGGAATTAATTTACCTGGAATATCTACTAAATTACCTTCTTTATCAAATAAAGATAAAGAAGATTTAATATTTGCATGTAAAAATAAAATAGATTATATTGCTGCTTCATTTATAAGAAAAAAAGAAGATATATTAGAAATTAAAAAATTTTTAAAAAAAAATAAAGGAGAAAGTATTCAAATTATAGCAAAAATTGAAAATCAAGAAGGTTTAAATAATTTTGATGATATTTTAAGTGTTTCTGATGGTATAATGGTAGCTAGAGGAGATTTAGGAGTAGAAATACCTGTAGAAGATGTAATTTTTGCTCAAAAAATGATGATTAGAAAATGTAATTTTTTTGGTAAGGTAGTAATAACTGCAACTCAGATGTTAGATTCTATGATTAAAAATCCTCGTCCTACAAGAGCAGAAGCTGGAGATGTAGCTAATGCAATTTTAGATGGTACTGATGCTGTAATGTTATCAGGAGAAAGTGCTAAAGGAAAATATCCTTTAGAATCTGTTGCTATCATGTCTAATATTTGTGAAAGAACAGACGTAACTATGGACAACAGGATAAATTTTTATAAAAATACAGATATGAGTATTACTGATGCAATATGTCGTAGTGCTGTAGAAATATCAGAAAAATTAAAAGCACCTTTAATTATTGTAGCAACAGAATTAGGTAAATCTGCAAAATCAGTAAGAAAATATTTTCCTAAAGCTATTATTTTAGCCTTAACAACTAATATTAAAACTTCTAAACAATTAATATTAAGTAAAGGAATTATACCTAAATTAGTAAAGAAAATATTATCTACAGATGATTTTTATTATATAGGTAAAAAAGTTGCTTTATCTAGCAAATATGCTATAAAAGGAGATGTTATTGTTATGGTTTCTGGAGCTTTAGTTCCAAGTGGAACAACAAATACTACTTCTGTTCATATAATATAATTATACTATTATATCAATTTATATTTTAAATATATATTTAAAATAATATTTAAAATTAATAAAATTATTTATGACATATTAATACTTAATTATTACTAATATTTTTTATATTTTTTATAGATAGAATTTTTTAATATTATTTTAAATTAGTTTTAATTATGTGTTATTTTATTTATTGATTTATGTAATTTATAAATAGTATAGTCAATTTCTTTTTTAGTAGTAAATCTACCTAAAGAAATACGTATAGAATTTTTAATTAATTCATTTTTTAATCCTATTGATTTTAATACATATGAAGACTGAGAATAATAAGATGTACATGCTGATGAAAAAGAAATAGCAATATCATTCATTTCTATAATAAGTAATTTATTAAATACATTTTTAATACTTATATTAATTATATAAGGAGAACTATGTAAATAATTTCCATTATAATATATTCCTTTTATATTTTTTATATTATTCCATAAATAATTTTTTAAATTTTGAATTCTTAATCTATCTTTTTCCATTTCATTAATAGAAATACTTAATGCTTCTGACATACCAATTATTTGATGAACAGCTAAAGTACCTGATCTAATATTTTGTTCTTGTCCACCTCCATGAATAAAAGTTTCTAAAATAATACCTGGTTTTTTTTTATTAATATATAAAACTCCTATTCCTTTTGGTCCATAAAATTTATGGGCAGAAAATGACATTAAATCAATATTCATATTTTTTAAATTAAACGGATATTTTCCAATACTTTGTGTTGCATCAACATGATAAATTATATTTTTATTATTACATATTTTTCCTATTTTTGATATATTTTGAATAACACCTATTTCATTATTTATATGCATAATAGAAACTAGAATAGTATTATTATTAATAGCTTTTTCAAATTTATTTAAATTAATTAATCCATCTTTAGATGGTTTTAAATATGTAACATGAAATCCAATTTTTTCTAAATAATTACATGTTTCTATTACAGATTTATGTTCTATTGTACTAGTAATAATATGTTTTTTATTTTTTTTAAAAGAATTAACTACACATTTTATTGCTATATTAATAGATTCACTTGCTGAAGATGTAAATATAATTTCATTATCATTACATCCTATACATTTAGCTATATTATTTCTAGCGCTATCAATAGCTCTTTCTGCATTCCATCCAAATATATGTAAATTAGAAGAAGGATTACCAAAATTTCCATCTATAGTTAAATATTTCATCATTTTTTTTAAAACTCTTTTATCTACTGGAGTAGTAGCTGCATAATCTAAATAAATTGGATTTTTCATTATTTTAATCCATAAAATTATATATTTATAATAAAAATTATGTATTATTTTATAATATTTAATTATTAATTAATGTTTTAAATAAAATTTTCATTAATTAAATTTATGTAATAATATTTTAAAAAAATAAAATTTATAAAAAAAAGAAAATTATATTATGAATAAAATATTACTAAAGCCTAAAATTACAATTTTTATTTTTGATTCAGGAGTAGGAGGAATATCAATATATAATCAAATTAAAAAAAAATTTCCTGAAATATATTTCATATATTTATTAGATAATCAATTTTTTCCTTACGGTATAAAATCAAAAAATTGTATTTTTAAACGCTGTATAAAAATTTTAAAAAAAGTATCATATCAATATCATTTTTCATTAGCAATAATAGCATGTAATACAGCTAGTGTCTCTAGTATTCCTATGATACAAAATTATTTTTCTTTTCCCATTATAGGAGTTACACCAGTTATAAAATATTCTATTAATAAAACAAATAATGGTGTTATTGGTATAGTAGCTACTAAAACAACATTAGAACATTATTCTATAAAAAAAAAAATAAAATATTTTAGTAAAAATTATATTATAGAAACTATATCATCTAAAAAATTAGTATTGTTAGCTGAAGATAAAATACAAGGATTTAATATATCTTTAAAAAAGATAAAAAAAATTTTTAACCCTTGGTATAAATTAAAAATTTTTCCAGATACAATAATATTGGGTTGTACTCATTTTCCTTTAATTATTGATGAATTAAAAGAAACTTTACCTAAAAATATTAAATTCTTAGATTCTAAGATTGATATAATATCTAAAATACAAAAAATTATAACCAATCATAAATTTTTATTTAGTATACAAAAAAATTTTATTTTATATACAAAATATACTTTAAAAATAGTAAAAATAAAAAAATATTTATTAAATCAAGGATTTAATTTTTTTAAAAAATTTAAAATTAAATAAATTTTTTATTAATTTTATAAAAAATTCTTGACTCTTTTATATTTGTATGTAAGATTAAATTTTAATACTTATTTTAATATAGTTCTTTAACAATATATAAAAACTTTTTAAGGGCACTCTTTTATAAGAGTTTTGTTAATTTATAAATTTAGTTAAATTAAAAATTAAATTGAATTTTCTATTTTATTTAATTTTTATGTTTCAATTGAAGAGTTTGATCATGGCTCAGATTGAACGCTGGCGGCAAGCCTAACACATGCAAGTCGAGCGGCATCGAAATAAATAGTTTACTATTTATTGTCGGCAAGCGGCGGACGGGTGAGTAATATCTGGGGATCTACCTTTTGGAGGGGGATAACTATTGGAAACGATAGCTAATACCGCATAATATCGTAAGATTAAAGTGGGGGATTTTATAATTTTTTGTAAAACCTCATGCCATTAGATGAACCCAGACGAGATTAGCTAGTAGGTAAGGTAAAGGCTTACCTAGGCTACGATCTCTAGCTGGTCTGAGAGGATGATCAGCCACACTGGAACTGAGACACGGTCCAGACTCCTACGGGAGGCAGCAGTGGGGAATATTGCACAATGGGCGAAAGCCTGATGCAGCTATGCCGCGTGTATGAAGAAGGCCTTAGGGTTGTAAAGTACTTTCAACAAGAAAGAAATAATAAAATTTAATAAATTTTATTACTGACGTTACTTGTAAAAGAAGCACCGGCTAACTCCGTGCCAGCAGCCGCGGTAATACGGAGGGTGCGAGCGTTAATCGGAATTACTGGGCGTAAAGAGCACGTAGGCGGTATATTAAGTCAGATGTGAAATCCCTGAGCTTAACTTAGGAATTGCATTTGAAACTAATATACTTGAGTTTCGTAGAGGGGGGTAGAATTCCAGGTGTAGCGGTGAAATGCGTAGATATCTGGAGGAATACCAGTGGCGAAGGCGACCCCCTGGACGAATACTGACGCTCAGGTGCGAAAGCATGGGTAGCAAACAGGATTAGATACCCTGGTAGTCCATGCTGTAAACGATGTCGACTTGGAGGTTGTAAGCTTGACTTGTAACTTTCGTAGCTAACGCGTTAAGTCGACCGCCTGGGGAGTACGACCGCAAGGTTAAAACTCAAATGAATTGACGGGGGCCCGCACAAGCGGTGGAGCATGTGGTTTAATTCGATGCAACGCGAAAAACCTTACCTGGTCTTGACATCCATGGAATTTAGTAGAGATACTTTAGTGCCTTCGGGAACCATGAGACAGGTGCTGCATGGCTGTCGTCAGCTCGTGTTGTGAAATGTTGGGTTAAGTCCCGCAACGAGCGCAACCCTTGTCCTTTGTTGCCAACGGTTCGGCCGGGAACTCAAAGGAAACTGCCGGTGATAAACCGGAGGAAGGTGGGGACGACGTCAAGTCATCATGGCCCTTACGACCAGGGCTACACACGTGCTACAATGGTATATACAAAGGGAAGCATCCTCGCGAGAGTAAGCGGATCTCACAAAATATATCGTAGTTCGGATTGGAGTCTGCAACTCGACTCCATGAAGTCGGAATCGCTAGTAATCGTAGATCAGAACGCTACGGTGAATACGTTCCCGGGCCTTGTACACACCGCCCGTCACACCATGGGAGTGAGTTGTAAAAGAAGCAAGTTGCTTAACCTTTATTGGAGGGCGCTTACCACTTTGTGATTCATAACTGGGGTGAAGTCGTAACAAGGTAACCGTAGGGGAACCTGTGGTTGGATCACCTCCTTTACTTTAAGTACATACTCTATAAAGAGTGTCCTTAAAAAGTTTTTAAAAAAATAAAATTTATTTCAATAAATTTTATTTTTGTTCTTTAATAATTAGGATAATTTTTGTAAAATCATTTTTTAAATATAAAAATAGTTTTTACATAGATAAACGATTGTGGGTTGTAAGGTTAAGTAAATAAGCGTATACGGTGGATGCCTTGGCAGTCAGAGGCGATGAAGGACGTACTAATCTGCGAAAAGCATCGATAAGCTGATTTGAAGCATTATTAGTCGATGATATCCGAATGGGGAAACCCAATGTATTATTTTATACATTATCGTTATTTAAATTCATAGAATAACGAGGCAAACCAGGAGAACTGAAACATCTAAGTAACCTGAGGAAAAGAAATCAATTGAGATTTTCTTAGTAGCGGCGAGCGAAAAGGAAATAGCCCAGAGACTTAATCAATTATTATATTAGTAAAAATGTCTGGAAAGTCATACGAAACAGGGTGATAGTCCCGTATATTAAAATATATTAATTGTGATCTCGAAGAGTAGAACGGGACACGTGGTATCTTGTTTGAATATGGGGGGATCATCCTCTAAGGCTAAATACTACTGACTGACCGATAGTGAACTAGTACCGTGAGGGAAAGGTGAAAAGAACCCCGGTTAGGGGAGTGAAATAGAACCTGAAACCGTATACGTATAAGCAGTAGGAGCATTTGTTATTTTAAAAATGTGACTGCGTACCTTTTGTATAATGGGTCAGCGAGTTATATTTTGTAGCAAGGTTAACTGTATAAGGGAGCCGTAGGGAAACCGAGTCTTAAAAGGGCGTTAAGTTGCAAGGTATAGACCCGAAACCCGGTGATCTAGCCATGAGCAGGTTGAAGGTTAGGTAATACTAACTGGAGGACCGAACCGACTAATGTTGAAAAATTAGCGGATGACTTGTGGTTAGGGGTGAAAGGCCAATCAAACCGGGAGATAGCTGGTTCTCCCCGAAAGCTATTTAGGTAGCGCCTCGTGTTATTCATATTCGGGGGTAGAGCTCTGTTTCGGTTAGGGAGTCATCCAGACTTACCAATCCGATGCAAACTTCAAATACCGAATAATGTTATCACGGGAGACACACAGCGGGTGCTAACGTCCGTTGTGGAGAGGGAAACAACCCAGATCGCTAGCTAAGGTCCCTAAGTTATAATTAAGTGGGAAACGATGTGGGAAGGCATAAACAGCCAGGATGTTGGCTTAGAAGCAGCCATCATTTAAAGAAAGCGTAATAGCTCACTGGTCTAGTCATCCTGCGCGGAAGATGTAACGGGGCTAAATTATACACCGAAGCTGCGACAATAAATTTTATATTTATTGGGTAGGGGAGCGTTCTGTAAGTCGTTGAAGGTAAATTGTAAAATTTATTGAAGATATCAGAAGTGCGAATGCTGACATGAGTAACGATAAAATAGGTGAAAAACCTATTCGCCGAAAGACTAAGGGTTCCTGTCCAACGGTAATCGAGGCAGGGTAAGTCGACACCTAAGATGAGGCTGAAAAGCGTAGTCGATGGAAAACAGGTTAATATTCCTGTACTCAATGTTATTGTGAAGGGGGGACGAAGAAGGTTAGGTTATCCAAGTGATGGTTGTCTTGGTTTAAGCGTTTAGATGGATTATCTAGGAAAATCCGGATGATCATTAATTAAACATTGAGGCGTAATGACGAGATACTTTATTGTATTGAAGTAATTAATACCATACTTACAAGAAAATCCTCTAAACTCTAGATAACATAGAATCGTACTCTAAACCGACACAGGTGGTCAGGTAGAGAATACTAAGGCGCTTGAGAGAACTCGGGTGAAGGAACTAGGCAAAATAGTGCCGTAACTTCGGAAGAAGGCACGCTGGCATGTAAGTAAAAAAATTTACTTTTAGAGCTGAAGCCAGTCTAAGATAACAGCTGACTGCAACTGTTTATTAAAAACACAGCACTGTGCAAACACGAAAGTGGAAGTATACGGTGTGACGCCTGCCCGGTGCCGGAAGGTTAATTGATGAAGTTATCGTTGTTATTTTTTACGAAAAGCTTTTGATCGAAGCCCCGGTAAACGGCGGCCGTAACTATAACGGTCCTAAGGTAGCGAAATTCCTTGTCGGGTAAGTTCCGACCTGCACGAATGGCGTAATGATGGTCAGACTGTCTCCACCCGAGACTCAGTGAAATTGAAATTGCTGTGAAGATGCAGTATACCCGCGGCAAGACGGAAAGACCCCGTGAACCTTTACTATAGCTTGATACTGAATATTGAATATTGATGTGTAGGATAGGTGGGAGACTATGAAATATTAGCGCTAGTTAGTATTGAGTCAACCTTGAAATACCACCCTTTAATATTTACTATTCTAACCTAGATCCGTTATCCGGATCAGGAACAGTGTCTGGTGGGTAGTTTGACTGGGGCGGTCTCCTCCCAAAGAGTAACGGAGGAGCACTAAGGTCAGCTAATCACGGTCGGAAATCGTGAGGTTAGTGCAAAGGCATAAGCTGGCTTAACTGTAAGAGTGACGGCTCGAACAGATGCGAAAGCAGGTCTTAGTGATCCGGTGGTTCTATATGACAGGGCCATCGCTCAACGGATAAAAGGTACTCCGGGGATAACAGGCTAATACCGCCCAAGAGTTCATATCGACGGCGGTGTTTGGCACCTCGATGTCGGCTCATCACATCCTGGGGCTGCAGTAGGTCCCAAGGGTATGGCTGTTCGCCATTTAAAGTGGTACGCGAGCTGGGTTTAGAACGTCGTGAGACAGTTCGGTCCCTATCTGTCGTGGGCGCTGGAAGATTGAAAGGAGTTGCTCCTAGTACGAGAGGACCGGAGTGAACGCATCTCTGGTGTTCGGGTTATCATGCCAATGGTATTGCCCGGTAGCTAAATGCGGATAAGATAAGTGCTGAAAGCATCTAAGCGCGAAACTTTCCTTAAGATTATTCTTCCCTGGATATATTTATTATTTATATATATCCCTAAAGGGACGTTAAAGACTATAACGTTGATAGGCTGGGTGTGTAAGCATAGTAATATGTTGAGCTAACCAGTACTAATAATCACCCGTGAGTCTTAACCTTACAACACCAGAATCGTTTAAATATTATATAACTATAACTATTATTTATAACCAAATTTTTTAATCCTGGTATACATAACGCAATGGTACCACCTGAATCCATTCCGAACTCAGAAGTGAAACGTTGTAGTGCCGATGGTAGTATGAGATTTACTCATGTGAGAGTAGGAAAATACCAGGATAAATTAATTAAAACTATTAGACATAAAACAAATGCCGGCTTAGCTCAAAATGGTAGAGCAACTGACTTGTAATCAGTAGGTTACCAGTTCAATTCCGGTAGCCGGCATTTGTTTTATGTCTAACTATGTTTTTTTATGGTGGGATACCCAAGTGGCTAACGGGAGCAGACTGTAAATCTGTCGTCATAGACTTCGAAGGTTCGAATCCTTCTCCCACCAAATAATTATTGATGAAGGCAGGCATCGTATAGTGGTATTATCTTAGCCTTCCAAGCTAATGATGCGGGTTCAATTCCCGCTGCCTGCTCAATTAAATTAATAATGAATGATATATTTTTTTAGCTGGTATAGCTCAGTAGGTAGAGCACATCTTTGGTATGGATGAGGTCCTCAGTTCAATTCTGGGTATCAGCAAATATTTTAAATTTAAATTAATTTAAAATAATTTTTTTAGGTTTAATACCTAAATAAAGACAAATAGCATAAATTATTTCTGATTTATTTAAAGTATAAAAATGAAAATGATTTACTCCTTCATTTTTTAATCCTATTATCATTTCTATAGCAATAAAACTTCCTAATAATTTACATATATTTTCATCTTGTTCATTTAAATTTTTAAACATATTATTTATATAATTAGGTATCTTAATATTTGTTATTTTTATAAGTTTTTTTAACTGTATAAAATTTGTAATGGGTAATATACCTGGAATAATTTCTATATTTATTCCTTGAGATATACATTTATCACGAAATAATAGATAATTTTCTATATTAAAAAAAAATTGTGTAATAGCTTTAGTAGCACCTGCATCTATTTTTCTTTTTAAATTAATTAAATCTTCTTTCGTATTTTGAGATTCTGGATGTACTTCAGGATATGCTGCTACTGAAATATTAAAATTTGCTATTTGTTTTAAAAAATAAACTAAATCAGAAGCATACATTAAAGAATTAATATTTTTATTAGATTTTATTTTATCACCTCTTAAAGCGACTATATGTTTTATTCCATTTTTCCAATATTTTGTTGCTATATTATATAATTCATCATTCTTCATATTTATACATGTTATATGAGGAGCTAATTCTACATTGACATATTTTTGAATTTTTTTTACAAAATTATATGTATTCTTATAAGAATTATTAATATTGTTATGTGTTGTTATAGAAATAAATTTTGGTTTTAATATTACTAAAGTTTTAATTATTTTCCAAAAATTAGATTTTATTTCATAATTTGAAGGAGGAAAAATTTCAAATGATATATTAAATTTATTCAATGATTTATTAAAAAATTTATCTATATATTCTTTGTTTTCTATACAAAAATATTTCATTCTTATAATTCCAAATTATATTTACATAAATAAAAAAATTATAAAATATAACTCATAATTTTTTATAAATTAAATATTTAATTTTAATTTATATTATATACAATATATAATATGTGATTTTAATATTTGTTATATTTAATAATATACTTTATTATATATAATATTTTTAAAAAATTTATTAAATATAAATTATTATTAATATAATATTAATAATAAAATTAAAGGATGATTAATGGTAGTTTTTAAATCAAAAAAAGATTCTACTTTAGAATGGTTTCTTACTTATTGCCATATAAATAAGTATTTAGCTAAAACTATTTTAATAAATAAAGGTGATATAGCAAAAAATTTATATTATATATTAAAAGGTAGTGTTGTAGTTTTAATTAAAAATAACAAAGGAAAAGAAATTATTCTTAGTTATTTAAATCAAGGAGATTTTGTAGGAGAATTAGGAATTTTTAATCATACTCATAAACGTACTGCATGGGTTAAGTTAAAAACAGATTGTGAACTAGCAGAAATATCTTATAAAAATTTTTGTAATTTAATTAAAATTAATAATGATATTGTTATAAAGGTTTTTTCTCAAGTAGCTCACAGATTACAAATTACATCTAAAAAAGTAAGTAATTTAGCTTTTTTAGATGTAAGCAATAGAATTGTAAAAACACTGTTAAACTTAGCTAGAAGTCCTGATGCGATTACTCATCCTAATGGTATGCAAATTAAAATTACTAGACAGGAAATTAGTAAAATAGTTGGTTGTTCAAGAGAAACAGTAGGACGTATATTTAAAATTCTTGAAAATCAAAATTTAATTTATGCACATGGAAAAACAGTTGTTATTTATGGTACTCGTTAATATTATTTATACAATCCTATAATATCATAAACTTTATTTAAAGTAATATCTGCTTTTTTTCGAGCTTGATTAGATCCATTAATAATAATATTATTAAGTAATTTTTTATCTTTTCTAAATTTAGAATATTTTTTTCTAAATTTATCTAAAAATATACATAAATGTTCTATAACATATTTTTTAAAATTATTATAAGTTTTTCCTTTAAATTTTACTTCTAAATTTTGAATAGAATTATTAGTAATATTAGAGATTATACTAAGTAAATTAGAAATACCTGGCTTATTAATTTTATCATATATAATATTAGGAGGGATATCAGAATCAGTAACAGCATTTTGAATTTTTTTTGTAATTATATCATTATTATCAAATAAACTAATAATATTATTAGAATTAGAATCTGATTTAGACATTTTTTTAAGAGGATTTAATAAAGACATTATAGATGATCCATGAGAATTAATAATTTTTTCTGGTATTGTAAATATTTTTCCATAAATAGAATTAAATCTTTTAGCTATATTTCTAACTATTTCAATATGTTGTATTTGATCTTTTCCTACTGGTATTTTTTCTGATTGATATAATAAAATATCAGCTGCCATTAATATGGGATAATTAAATAATCCAATATTAATATTGTTATTTTTAGATAATAATGTTTTTTCTTTAAATTGAATCATTCTTTTTAATTCACCAAAATAAGTAAAACAATTTAATATCCAACTTAACTGTGTATGTTGAGGAACATGAGATTGTATAAAAATAATATTTTTATTAGGATTAATATCACATGCTAAAAAAATAGCCAAAGTATCTAATATATTTTTATTTAAAATATTTGGTTTTTGATATATGGTTAAGGAATGAAGGTCTGCAATACAATAAATACAAAAAAATTTTTTTTGAATTATTTCCCATTGTTTTAATGCACCTATATAATTACCTATTGTAAGATTACCTGTTGGTTGAATAGCACTAAATACTATTGGTTTAATTAACATAATATAAAATTTTATTTAAAGTTAAAAAAAAATTAAAATAATAATTTTTATTATATATAATTTATTTACTTACTTCAATTCTATTTTAATTTGTTTAATAATTTTTTTATAAGATAATGAATTTTTAAATATAGTTGAACCTAATACTAATATATCAGCTCCAGATCTTGCTACTTTATTTATATTATTTATATTTATTCCTCCATCAATTGATAATAATATATTCTTTTTATTTTGATTAATTATTTTTCTTGCTTGAATTATTTTATTAAAAATATTTGGAATAAATTTTTGTCCTCCAAATCCTGGATTTACTGACATAATTAATATTAAATCTAGTTTATCCATTATATAATCTAAATAATGTAATGAAGTAGATGGATTAAAAGCTAATCCTGCTTTACATCCATATTTTTTTATTAAAGAAATACTACGATCAATATGATCTGAACATTCTGGATGAAAAGTAATATAATCTGCTCCAGCTTTAGCGCAAGAAATAATTAAATTATCTACTGGTTTTACCATTAAATGTACATCAATAAGATTTTTAATTCCATAGTCTCTTAATGATTTTAATACTATTGGACCTATAGTTAAATTAGGAACATAATGATTATCCATAATATCAAAATGTATTATATCTATTCCAGCTATAATAACATCATTAATTTCTTTTCCTAAATAAGAAAAATTAGCTGATAAAATGGATGCAGCAAGTAAATATTTATTCATCTTTTTATTTTTATGAATAATGATAATTATATATAAAAAATTAAATTTTATTTCATTAAATTTCTTGATTGTATAATTGAATCAGATATAATATTTTCAGTAATATTATTATTTATAATAACTTTACCTATTTTTACAGGAATAATTAAATGAATTTTATTATTATGAACTTTTTTATCTAAAAACATATATTTTAAATATTTTTTTGTATTCATAAATTTAGGGCTTCGAATTGGTAAATTACATCTTTTTAATAAATTTACTATTCTGATAGTATCACTATTTTTAAATAAATTCAATTTTTCTGATGTTATACATGACATAATTATACCAACTGATATTGCTTCTCCATGTAGCCATTTACCATTATAATTTGTTTCTGATTCAATTGCATGACCATAAGTATGTCCTAAATTTAATAAAACTCTTGTATTTTTTTCATTTTCATCTTCACAAATAATTTTTGATTTAAATTTACAACATTTATAAATACAATAATTTATTGATTTTGGATCTAAATTAAATAATTTGTCAAGATTTTCTTCTAACCAATTAAAAAAAATATTATCACAAATAATACTATATTTAATAACCTCTGCCATTCCTGAAGAAAATTCTCTTTTAGATAATGTATCTAAATAATTTAAATTTATAATAACAGAAGTAGGTTGATAAAAACTACCTATCATATTTTTACCTAAATGATGATTAACAGCAGTTTTACCACCTATAGAAGCATCTACTTGAGATAATAAAGTAGTAGGAATTTGTATTAATTTTACGCCTCTTTGATAACTAGATGCTGCAAAACCAGTCATATCACCAATTACACCACCTCCTAAAGCAATTAATGTAGTATCTCTACTATGAAATTTTTTTAATAAAGATGAATAAATAATGTTCATGGTTATTAATGTCTTATATTTTTCACCATCTGGTAAAATAATATAATCTAATTTAATTCCAATATGTTTTAAAATATCAGATAATTTTTGAAAATAAAGAGTAAATATTTTTTGATTAGTAACTATCATTGCTTGATCACCATATTTAAAACTACTAAATAAGTATGATGTATTAAACAAATCAAAACCTATAATTATAGGATAATCATGTTTTTTTGTTTTTACTAAAATAGTATTTATCATACTAATTCCTTAAAATATTTATATGAATATTAATTCTTTTCTAATAGATTAATAAGTTGATTAGCAACAATTTTAGCATTTTGTTTATCTGTTTTAATAATAATATCAGCTATTTCTTTATATAAATGATTTCTTTCTTTAGCTAAATTTTGTAAAATTTCTATAACTGGTTTATCTTTATTTTTTAATAAAGGACGTTTTTTATCTCTTTGAGTACGAATTAATTGTTTTTCTATAGTAGTTTTTAAATAAACAACTATTCCTCTAGATGATAAATATTTTCGTGTTTCTTTAGAAATTATAGATCCACCTCCAGTAGCTAAAATAATTCCTTTTTTTATTGTAATTTCATTAATAATTTTTTTTTCACGTTTTCTAAATCCTTCTTCTCCTTCTACATCAAAAACCCAATTTATATCAGCACCAGTACGACGTTCAATTTCTTCGTCAGAATCAAAAAATTCCATATTTAATTTATTTGCTAATTGACGTCCAATTGTACTTTTACCTGCTCCCATAGGACCTATTAAGAATATATTTCTTTTTTCTGCCATTTTCTCAGTATTACTAATTTAAATTGTTGTCAATAAAAATTTTTATTTTATTATATATAATTAATATAATTTTAATATTATTTTTATAATTTTTTTAATATTCAATCTAATTAAATATTATAATATAAAACTATAATCATAAAATTTATTTATTTCAATAGTAAATAATTTATTTCAATTTTTATAAAAAATATTATATTTTATCATTTTAAATACAAAAATTATTATTTTTATAATAAAAAAATTTTGTATAAGTTTTTAAAAAAATATTTATTAAAATAATATTTTATTTATGTATATTAAATCATATTAATAATTTTTTATTATTTTCATAAAATTTAATAGTTAATTTTAATCATTTATTTTTTATATTGTTCTTATATCAAGTAAATTATTTATAATTTTATTTATATTGAAATTTATATTAAATATATATTTTTTATAAAAATAAATAATTTAAATATTAAATATAAAAATATATTTTTTTATATTTAAAATAAACTTTATCCAAAAAAATTATTAAAGATATAAGTAATATAATTATATTAGGATATATATTACAATAATTCTATTACTAATAACTTAATAACTAACACATAATTTTTTTCTTAAGTTAGAAAATATTATAAAAAAAATCAAAAAAATATTATTTGCTATTAAAATAAATAAATTTTTTATAAAGAATAAATTCTTTAATTTTATTTAAAAAAACGTATTTATAATAATATTATTACGATGTACTTAAAGTAATTAAAAAATATTTTAATAAAAAATTAAATAACTTAATATTAAGTAAAATAGTTACTTTAATAGGTTTAAATAAAAATTTATTATTATATAATCTTATAATATCTATGAAAAATGAAAAAAGATATAATTTTTAAAAAAATAAAATAATAAAATAATAAACATAGAGATTTAAAATTTTTAAAAATAAAAAATTTTTTTACTAAATTTTTAAAATAAATATAAAATCTTTATAGATAAGATCTAAATAAAACTTAGATCTTATCTATAAAAAAATTTTTATATCTTTTCATTAGATAAAAAATAATTAATTCTATTTATAAATGTATTAGGATTATCTAATGTTCCTTTTTCTGCTAAAATAGCTTCTTCTAATAATAAATTAATAAATTCTGAAAAATATTTTTCATCTTTTATATTCATTGCTTTTTTAATTAAAATATGATTTGGATTTAATTCAAAATTATATTTTATTTCTGGAGTTTGTTGTCCTGCTGCAGCAAATAATTTAGCCATTTGTGTACTCATTTCATTAGTATCTGTGGTAACAATAGCAGGAATATTAACTAAACGATTTGTACAATATACTTTTTTAATTTTATTACCTAATAAATTTTCAATTTTTTTTACAAAATCATCTAATTTTTTTATATTTTTAGTATTATCTATATCATCTTCTTTTTTAATAAAATCATTTAATGAATCATCTTTTTTACTAATTAATTGAAGTGGTTTTCCTTTAAAATCAGTTATATAACTCATCATCCATTCATCAATATGATCAGTTAATAAAAGAACTTCAATATTTTTGTTAGAAAAAAATTCTAAATGTGGACTACTTTTAGCCGAAAGATAATTATCTGCTGTTAAAAAATATATTTTTTTTTGTCCTTTAATCATTCTATTTATATATGATTCTAATGATATATTTTGTATAGAATTATTATTATAAGTTGAAGAAAAACGTAATAAATTAATAATTTTATCTTTATTATTTAAATCTTCTGCAGGGCCTTCTTTTAATATTAATCCAAATTTTTGCCATAAATCATTATATAAATCTTCTTTTTTAGAAAGATTAGTTAACATGTTTAGTACTTTTTTAGTTAACATATTTTTCATATTGTGAATAATATTATTATCTTGTAAAATTTCTCTTGAAATATTTAAAGGTAAATCGTTAGAATCTACTAATCCTTTAATAAATCTTAAATACTTAGGTAAAAGTTGTTCAGCATCATCCATAATAAATACTCTTTGTACATATAATTTAATTCCACTTTTATAATCACGGTTTCTTACATCCCATGGAACATTAGAAGGAATATATAATAAACTAGTGTATTCTTGTTTTCCTTCAACATGATTATGACTCCATGTCATAGGATCATTTGTATCATGAGTTAATTGTTTATAAAATTCTTTATACTCAGAATCACTAATTTCTGATTTATTACGTAACCATATTGCTTGAGCTTTATTAATTTGTTCCCAATTATATTGCTTAGTTTTTTCATTATATGTTTGAATTTCTATTGGTAAAGATATATGATCTGAATATTTATTAATAATATTTTTAATGCGCCATACATCAAGAAATTCATTATTATTATCACGTATATGTAAAGTAACTTCAGTACCTCGAAGTTTTTTATAAATATCTGTAATAGTATAATTATTTTCTCCAGTAGATTCCCAGAAAACTCCTTTATCAGGTGATATTCCTGCTGCTCTAGTTTTTACTGAAACTTTATTTGCAACTATAAAAGAAGAATAAAATCCAACACCAAATTGTCCTATAAATTGATTAGTTTGTTTATTATTTTCTAATTTTTTAGAAGATAAATTTAAAGATTCTATAAAAGATTTTGTTCCTGACTTAGCAATTGTACCTAAATTTTCAATTACTTCGTCACGAGTCATACCAATACCATTATCATTAATAATAATTAATTTTTCTTTTTTATCTATAGAAATTTGTACTTTTAATTCATTATTATTTTCATATAAATTAATATTAGATAACGCTTTAAATCTTAATTTATCTGCTGCATCAGAAGCATTTGATATTAATTCACGTAGAAAAATTTCTTTATTAGAATAAAGAGAATTTATCATTAAATGTAAAAGTTGTTTAACTTCAGATTCAAAATTACGAGTTTCCTGTACTTTCATTATAGTATTTTCCTTATAAATAAAAATTAATTTATATTATTAATATATTATATTTGTTTTACATAAAACTAAATAATTTTATACTAAATGGTTTTTTACTATATATTAAATTAATAATAAATTTTTTAAAAATATAAGCACTACTAATTATTTTTTATATATTTTAATTTAAATTTTTAATTTATTTAATTAAAATAAAATATTAATTTTAGTATAATAACTTCAAATCCAATTCTATAATTAGGATTAAAATTTAAATTTTTTCTACCGGAAATAAATGTTTTATACATAAATTTTATTTCTTCTAAAGAAAATTTTTTTAAAATAATATTTAAATATTTTTTGTTATTTTCATGAAAATTATTAAATTCATATTTATGATCAATATTATTTATAAAATTAATCATTTTAATTTTTAATAATTCATGCAATAAAAATAATATTTCTATAATAATATTATCCCAATTGATATTAAAAGATGCAATTTGATCAATAATTTCTAATGAAGAATTAATATTTTTATTTTTTAAACTTATAATTAATATAAATAAATATTTTTTCTCAATTAATCCTAACATTAAATAACAATTTTGAATTGTTAGTTCTCCCATAGAAATTAATTGATCTGTTAAACTTAAAGCATCTCGCATACTTCCATTAGCAGCATTTGATAATATGTGTAATATTTTTTCATCATAATTTAATTTTTCTATATATAAAATATTTTTTAATTTTTGAGATATTTCTTTATTTGTTATTAACTTAAGATGAAATTGTAAACATCGTGAAGTAATGGTAATTGGTATTTTTTGTAATTCTGTAGTTGCAAATATAAATTTTACATGATTAGGAGGTTCTTCTAATATTTTTAATAAAGCATTAAAACTATGTTTTGATAACATATGAAATTCATCAAAAATATATATTTTATAACGACCTTTTATAGGTTTATATTGAATATTATCTATTATATCTCTAATTTCTTCTACTTTTGTTTTAGATGCAGAATCTAATTCTATTAAATCTAAGAAAGAATTATGTTTAATATCTTTACAATTTTCACATAATCCACATGGATTATCTGTAATACCCTTTAAGCAACTTAAACCCATAGAAAATATTCTAGCTATAGTTGTTTTTCCCACACCTCTACTACCAGAAAATATCCATGCAGGATGAATTTTTTTTGTAGATAAACTATATTGAATAGCTTTAACTATATGATTTTGTCCTATGACATCACAAAATTTTTGAGGACGCCATTTTCTTGCTAATACATAATTATTCATTTAATTAAAACTTAAATACTTTATTTAGAAATTAATTTGAATAACGTAACTATTTTTTACACATGTTATTTTTATTACGGCTGCTTCTTTCCAGACCTGACCGAGTTCATAAAAATAATATTGTTTAATAGTTACGTTATTATGTAAGAATATTTTAAAATAAAAATAATATTTAGTCAATATAAGTTATTTTTAAAAATTAATAATTTGAATATTTTTTTTTATTATTATTTTTTCATGAAATTTAAAATATACTTCATGATTACCTAATATTTTTAATGCTCCTTTTGGTAAAATTATTTCTTTTTTTAAAATATCATATCCCATATTTTTAATTTCTTTGAAAATATTATTTCTTCCAATAGAGCCAAATAATTTTCCCTCTTTACTAGATCTAGATTTAATTATAATTTTATCTATTATTTTTATAAAATTTTTTGATCTTGATGTTGCTTTATTAAAAATGTTTAATAATTCTAATTTTAATTTAGTAATTTGTTTTTTTAATAAATTAATATTTTCTTTAGTAGCTGGAATACCTTTATTTTTTGGTATCAAAAAATTTCTTGCATATCCAGATTTAACATTAACAATTTCAGATTTTTTTCCTAATCCTATAATTTGATCTAATAAAATTACTTGCATAATATACCTCAATATATAATAAATAATATTAACTTTAATAAGTTACATAATAATTATTAAACATTTAATTATTTATGATGATCAGTATAAGGTATTAGTGATAAATATCTTGCCAATTTTATTGCTCTAGTTAATTGTCGTTGATATCTAGCTTTAGTACCAGTTATTCTACTAGGAACAATTTTACCACTTTCAGTAATAAAATTTTTTAATAAATTAATATCTTTATAATCAATTTCTTTAATACCTTCAGATGTAAAACGACAAAATTTACGACGACGAAAATAACGTATCATTTTAATTACTCCTAATACAAAAATATTACTAAATTAAATAATTAAATTAATAATTTTTAAAAATAAAAAAATAAATCATATAGTTTTTATAATATCGTTACCTTTTTGTTCTGTATAACGTTCATCTTTTAATTTCAAAATAGGTGATATACATTTAATTTCTTTTTTAGTTTTAATTACTATATATCTTATGATAGATTCATTAAGACGAAAATTTTTTTCTAAAATAGAAATATAATTATTACTAATAGTTATATTTATTAAAATATAATGTGCTTTATGTAATTTATTAATAGGATATGATAATTGTCTTCTTCCCCAATTTTCTAATCTAGAAATAATTCCTTTATTTTCATGAATAATATCTTTATAATATTTTATTATATTATCAATTTTATCGTTTTCATCTGGATGTATAATTAGTATTATTTCATAATATTTCATATTGTGCTCCTTATGGATAAATAGTTTTTAAATTTTTTTTTTAAAAACAAGGAACTAAATTTATTTAAAAATGATATAATAATTATATAATATAATATATAATTATAAATAATTTTATTAACTTTATATTAATGAAAAAAGATATTAATTGGAACTATTTTTTAAATAAAGAAAAACAAAAATTATATTTTATAAATTTAATAAATAAAATTAATGCTGATATTCTTTCTGGTATAACTATTTATCCAGATAAAAAAAATATATTTTATGTTTTTAAAGTTACTAATTTTAAAAATTTAAAAGTAGTAATATTAGGTCAAGATCCTTATTATGAAAAAAATCAAGCTAATGGTTTAGCATTTTCTGTAATGCCTAATATTAAAATTCCTGCATCATTAAAAAATATTTATAAAGCATTAAAGTTTGATATTCCAAATTTTAAAATTCCAAATCACGGATATTTATTAGATTGGGCTAAACAAGGTATTATGTTATTAAATACAGTATTAACAGTTAAAGAAGGATTAGCTAATTCCCATAGTAATATTGGATGGGAGAAATTTACAAATAATATAATTAAGATTATTAGTAATAATTATAAAAATATAGTATTTTTACTATGGGGAAAAAATGCAAAAAAAAAAATTGATTTTATTAATAAAAAAAAACATTACATTTTAACTACATCACATCCTTCACCTTTTTCTGTAAATAAAGGTTTTTTATTTTGTAAACATTTTTCTAAAACAAATAAATATCTTATTTATCATAAATATGATCCTATAAATTGGAATTTAAATTTTATATAAATTAATTATTATTTAACTTATTTTAATTGTACTTTCTTTCCATAATTTTAAAAATTGTTTGTTGTATATGTCAGCTATTTTTTTAGAATCATAAATTATAATTATATTTTCTGCATTACGTTTTATTGCGTTAGATGAATAATTTAAAGAACCTGTTTCAACTGTAGATTTATCTATAATAATAAATTTATTATGCATAATAACATAATTATTATTCATTCTAATATGAATATTATTAGTTTTATTTGTTAAATAATTTATTGCAGTATAACGATTAATATTATTTTTAGCATCAACAATTATATAAATTTTAATTCCTTTATTACTTGCTTTTAATAATGCTAATGCTAAATTTTTATTAGTAAATGTATAGGCAGCTATTAATATTTCATTTTTAGCATTATTAATAAGATTAATTATTAATGGTAATGTTTTTTTATTTGGAGTAAATAGTACATCAATATGAGTTGCATTAACTAAATTAATTTTAAAAAAAATAAAAATTAATAAAACTATAATTTTTTTTATGTTCATTTTATAGTAATTTTATAATAATCTAAATTAAATAATTATTTATAAATAAATATTTAATATCATTATATATAAATAATGTCAATTAGTAAAATTATAAGGTTCACTAGCAATGAAAAATGTAGGATTTATTGGTTGGAGAGGTATTGTTGGATCAGTTTTATTAGAAAGAATGATAAAAAAAAAAGATTTTGATTATATCAATACAATATTTTTTACTACATCCCAATTTGGACAATTAATTCCTTTTAATATTCAAAATAAATGTAAAATTTTACAAAATGCTTATGATATTGAAATATTATCATCTTTAGATATAATTATTACATGTCAAGGTAGTCAATATACAAATAAAATATATTCTAAATTACGTTTAATTGGTTGGAATGGTTTTTGGATAGATGCTTCATCTTATTTAAGAACTTCTATAAATTCTGTAATTATATTAGATCCTATAAATTTAAATCTTATTAAAAAAAAAATAGATATTGGAATAAAAACTTTTGTAGGAGGTAATTGTACTGTTAGTTTAATGTTAATGGCATTAGGAGGATTATTTCAAGATAATTTAATTGAATGGCTATCTGTTTCAACATATCAAGCTGCATCAGGTGCAGGATCAAATTTTATGAGGGAACTTTTATTACAAATGAAATTTATATCTGAAATACCAAATTTTACAAAAAATTATACAAATATTTTAGATATCGATAAAAAAATTTCTAAAAATATTAAAAAGAATAACTTTCCACAAAAATATTTTTCTGTTCCATTAGCTGGAAGTTTAATTCCATGGATAGATAAAAAAGTTAATGATGGACAAACAAAAGAAGAATGGAAAGGTCAATTTGAAACTAATAAAATTTTAAATACAAAAAATATTATTCCTATAGATGGTATTTGTGTACGAATAGGAACTCTAAGATCACATAGTCAATCTTTTACTATAAAACTTAAACAACAATTATCATTAGATAATATACAAAATATTATAAAATCTCATAATAAATGGGTTAAAGTTATACCTAATGATATGAATAATACTATAAATAATTTAACTCCAGTAGCAGTAAGTGGTAAATTAGATATTCCTATTGGAAGGATAAAAAAATTGAATATAGATAAAAATTGTTTTTCAGCATTTTCTGTAGGTGATCAATTACTTTGGGGTGCAGCTGAACCATTAAGAAGAATGTTAAAATTATTACTTGATTATTAATTTTTTTAAATAATTAATTTTTATTAATAAAATTTATTATACAAAAAATATTTTTTTATATTCACTAAAATTTAAAAATAGTTTATAATTTTATACAGAATTAATTTTTAAAATTTTTAATATTGTTGGAGAAAAAATGAAATTTTTTACTAAAAAAATATCAATATTTTTAATTATATTTATTTTAGCTATAAGTTTAAATTTACCTGTTGAAGCATCAGTATATAAAAATATTAAATTGAAAAATAATAATAAAAAAGAAACAATAAATAAATCAATTAATCCATTTAATATTAAAAAAAAAGGTTATTTTCATAATAAAAAAGAACAACATTCTTATGCAATGGGAATTATAATAGGAAAATATTTACAACATTCTTTTCAAGAACAACGAAAAGTTAATATTTTATTAAATAAAAAATTTGTTATTCAAGGAATAATTGATTGTATAAATAATAGTGTTCGAATAACTGAAAGAGAATTGATTTTAATTCTTAAAGATTTTGAGTTAGAAGTAAAAAATTCTGCTAATAATAAAATGAAAGAAGAAGCAAGAAAAAATAGTATTATAGGAAAAAAATATATTGCAAAATTTTTAAAAGAAAAAAATACAAAAAAAAGTAAAACAGGATTAGTATACCAAATACAAAAAATAGGATATGGAAAAAGAAAATTAAAAAGTAATAGTAATGATATTGTAGTTGTTCATTATAAAGGAACATTAGTTGATGGAACTATGTTTGATAGTTCATATTCTAGAAAAAATCCATTATCCATTCATTTTCAAGAAATGATTGCTGGATGGAAAGAAGCACTACAATATATTACAAAAGGTGGAAAAATTAAAATTATTGTACCTCCTAGTTTAGGATATGGACATAATTTAATTCCAGGAATTCCTGTAAATTCTACTTTAATATTTGAAATTGAATTATTAGATATTAAAGATTCTTTCATTAAAAATAAAAGTAAATAACATTAAACTAGCTATTAACTTAATTAATTTTTATTGGTATTATTTAAAATAATATGATCTTTTCATTATTAGTAATGGGTTCACCTTATGGTACTCAAAATTCATATTCAGCATATTTTTTTACAAATGCAGTAATTAAAGAAAATCATTGTATAAAAAATATTTTTTTTTATCGTGATGGTGTATTTAATGCTAATAAATATATTAAATTAGATGATTATAAATTAAATTTAATTAATTCTTGGAAATATTTAAGTGATAAATATAATATAAATTTATATTTTTGTATTTCTTCTGCAAGAAAAAGAGGAATTATTATGGATAATAAAAGTATTTTAAAAAATCAATTAAGTAATGATTTAATAAAAAATAAATTCAAAATAGCAAGTTTAAGTATATTAGCTAAATCTATATTAACTTGTGATCGTTTAATACAATTTTAATGAATAAAATAGCTTTTATTTTTTCTCAAGCTCCATATGGTAATAATTCTGGTCAAGAAGGATTAGATACTATAATTTCTATATCCTCATTTCATGAGGATATAGCATTATTTTTTATAGGAGATGGTATTTTTCAAATAATAGCTAAACAAAAACCAGAAAAAATATTGTTTCCTAATTATAGTATTAGTTTTAGTATTTTAAATATTTGTAATATAAATGATTATTTTATTTGTTCTGATTCTTTAAAAAGATTAGGTTTAAAAAATTTTGATAAAAAAAAATATTGGACAGTACCTATAAAAATTATTGATTCTTTATTTTGGAAAAAAAAACTTAATAATTATGATAAAATTTTACATTTTTAAATGGTAATTTATAAAAATTAAATTTATGTTATATACTTTATTTAATTCACCATCATCTTGTAATTTTTCTTTACTTTTAAAGTATATAAGTGAAAATGATGATTTAATTTTAATTCAGGATGGTGTTTTAGCTGGTTTAAAAAATAGTTTTTCAATGAAAAAAATAATAAAAGTTAAAAATAAGATTCCATTTCATATTTTTGGTATAAAAAATGATATAGAGTCAAGAGGATTATTAAATATAATATCTAAGAAAATAATACAAATAGAATATAAAGATTTTGTATCTTTAACAATAAAAAATAAACAACAAATATTTTGGTAATTATAATTTTTGATGTAATTATATAAATATAATTTATATAAAAATTATTTAAACTATAATAATTTTATTTAGGAAGTAAAATAATGGCAACAGTAAATCAATTGGTTCGAAAACAACGAATTCGTAAAATTATTAAAGGTAATGTTCCTGCTTTAAGTTCATGCCCTCAAAAAAGAGGTGTTTGTATTAAAGTATACACAACAACACCTAAAAAACCAAATTCAGCATTAAGAAAAGTTTGTAGAGTTCGTTTAACTAATGGATTTGAAGTTACTTCTTATATACCAGGAGAAGGACATAATTTACAAGAACATTCTGTAGTATTAATTAGAGGAGGTAGAGTAAAAGATTTACCAGGTGTTAGATATCATACAATTAGAGGAGCATTGGATTGTTCCGGTGTAAAAGAAAGAAAAAAAGGACGCTCTAAATATGGTGTAAAAAAATCTAAATAATATTAATATGGAGTATTATATTATGTCTCGTAGACGTATAATTAGTCAACGTAAAATATTACCAGATCCTAAATTTGAATCAAATTTACTTGCTAAATTTATTAATATATTAATGGTTAATGGAAAAAAATCTATAGCAGAATCTATTGTTTATTCAGCTTTAAAATCAATAGCTAAAAATGTTGGTAAAAATGAATTAGATACTTTTTTAGATGCATTAGAAAATGTAAAACCTATGGTAGAAGTAAAATCTCGTCGAGTAGGAGGATCAACTTATCAAGTTCCAGTAGAAGTTAGACCTACACGAAGAAACACATTAGCAATGCGTTGGTTAGTAGATGCTGCAAGAAAAAGAAATGATAAATCCATGTCATTAAGATTAGCTCATGAGATATCTGATGCTATAGAAAATAAAGGTAATGCAGTCAAAAAAAAAGAAGAAGTACATCGTATGGCTGAAGCTAATAAAGCTTTTGCTCATTATCGTTGGTAATAAATCTCAATATATTACTTAATATATAAGTATTAAATTATTGAAATAATAAATTCATCAATAAAATATGTTGTAGCTAATAAATATATCAATATTATGTAATATTCATTATTATTAATGAATTTAATAATATATTTAAATTTTCAATATTTATATAATAGAGGAATCAAATGAGTCGTATAACTCCTATATCACGTTACCGTAATATTGGTATTAGTGCACATATTGATGCAGGTAAAACTACTACTACTGAAAGGATTCTTTTTTATACTGGAGTTAATCATAAAATAGGTGAAGTACATGATGGTGCCGCTACTATGGATTGGATGGAACAAGAACAAGAAAGAGGAATTACTATTACATCTGCGGCTACTACAGCTTTCTGGTCAGGAATGGCTAACCAATATAAATCACATAGAATTAATATTATTGATACACCTGGACATGTTGATTTTACAATTGAAGTAGAAAGATCTATGAGAATTTTAGATGGAGTAGTAATGATTTATTGCGCTGTTGGAGGTGTTCAACCACAATCAGAAACAGTATGGAGACAAGCAAATAAATATAAAGTTCCAAGAATAGCATTTATAAATAAAATGGATCGAATGGGTGCCAATTTTTTAAAAGTTGTTAACCAAATTCAAAAAAATTTATTTACAGAAGCTGTTCCAATACAATTACCTATTGGATCAGAAGATAAATTTATTGGTGTTATAGATTTAATTAAAATGAAAGCAATAAGTTGGAATGATCAAGATCAAGGTATAACTTTTAATTATGATAATATACCTATAAATATGATAAAAGAATCAAAATTTTGGAATCAAAAATTAATTGAATCAGCTGTAGAATCAGATGAAAAATTAATGGATAAATATTTAAATGGAATAAATCTTACTGAAGAAGAAATAAAATTATCTTTAAGAAAAAGAGTATTAAATAATGAAATTACTTTAATAACTTGTGGCTCTGCTTTTAAAAATAAAGGAGTACAAGCAATGTTAGATGCAGTAATTGAATTTTTACCAGCACCAACTGATATACCTCCTATAGAAGGAATTATAGATAATAAACAAAAAATATTATCTATTCGTCAATCAAATGATGATGAACCTTTTTCTGCATTAGCTTTTAAAATAGCAAATGATCCATTTGTTGGTAACTTAACATTTTTTAGAGTATATTCTGGTACAGTAAGTAGTGGTGATTTAATTTTTAATTCTATTAAAATGCAAAAAGAACGAATTGGAAGAATTGTACAAATGCACGCTAATAAACGTGAAGAAATTAAAAAAGTTCATGCTGGCGATATTGCTGCTGCAATTGGTTTAAAAGATGTTACTACAGGAGATACATTATGTTCACCTGAAAAAAGTATTATTCTTGAAAAAATGGAATTTCCAGAACCTGTAATTTCTATTGCAATAGAACCTAAAACTAAAGTTGATCAAGAAAAAATGGGATTAGCATTAAATAGATTAACAAAGGAAGATCCATCATTACGTACTTGGACTGACGAAGAAAGTAATCAAACTATAATTGCTGGTATGGGTGAACTTCATTTAGAAATTATAGTTGATAGGATGAAAAGAGAATTTAATGTATCTGCTAATGTTGGTAAACCTCAAGTATCTTATCGTGAAACTATAAAAAAAGATGCATTAAACATAGAAGGTAAGCATATTAAACAAACTGGTGGAAGAGGACAATATGGTCATGTTGTTATAGATATATCTCCAATAAAAATTGATAAAAAAAATAACATAGGATACTTATTTACTAACGATATAAAAGGTGGTGTAATACCTAGTGAATATATTTCTTCTATAGATAAAAGTATTCAAGAACAATTAAAATCAGGACCAATGGCTGGATATCCAGTTGTAAATATAGCAGTTAGATTGCATTATGGATCATATCATGATGTAGATTCCTCAGAATTAGCATTTAAATTAGCTGCTTCAATTGCATTTAAAAATGCATTTAAAAAAGCTAATCCAGTATTATTAGAACCTATTATGAAAGTAGAAGTAGAAACTCCTGAAGAATATATGGGAGATGTAATAGGAGACTTAAATCGTAGAAGAGGAATTATAGAAGGAATAGATAATATTCCAACTGGTAAATTAATACGTGCTTGTGTACCATTATCTGAAATGTTTGGTTATGCTACTGATTTACGTTCTTATACTCAAGGAAGATCATCTTATTCTATGGAATTTTTAAAATATACAGAAGCACCTAATAATATTTCACAAATTATTATTGATTCTAGGTGTAACTAATAATAGCTAAGTAATTAAATAATTTTTATTTTTTATTTCATAAAAAAATAATATAGAAGGAATTATTCTATGTCTAAAGAAAAATTTAAACGTTCTAAACCACATATTAATGTAGGTACTATAGGACATGTTGATCATGGTAAAACAACTTTAACAGCAGCTATTACAACTGTGTTATCTAAAAAATATGGTGGTTCAGCTAAAGCTTTCGATCAAATAGATAATGCTCCAGAAGAAAAAGAAAGAGGTATTACTATTAATACTTCTCATGTAGAATATGATACAAAATATCGTCATTATGCACATGTTGACTGTCCTGGACATGCAGATTATGTAAAAAATATGATTACTGGAGCAGCTCAGATGGATGGAGCTATATTAGTAGTTGCAGCTACAGATGGTCCTATGCCTCAAACAAGAGAACATATTTTATTAGCAAGACAAGTAGGAGTACCTTATATTGTTGTTTTTCTTAATAAATGTGACTTAGTTGATGATGAAGAATTACTAGAATTAGTAGAAATGGAAATACGTGATTTATTAACTCAATATGATTTTCCAGGAGAAAAAACTCCAATAATTCATGGTTCTGCTCTTAAAGCATTAGAAGGAGATATAATTTGGGAAAAGAAAATTATTGAATTATCAAATTGTTTAGATAATTATATACCTGAACCTAAAAGAGCTATTGAACAACCTTTTTTATTACCAATTGAAGATGTTTTTTCTATTTCTGGAAGAGGTACAGTTGTAACTGGAAGGGTAGAAAGAGGAATAATTAAAGTAGGAGAAGAAGTAGAAATTGTTGGTATTAGAGATACCGTAAAATCTACTTGTACAGGAGTTGAAATGTTTCGTAAATTATTAGATGAAGGTCGTGCTGGAGAAAATGTAGGAATTTTACTAAGAGGAATTAAAAGAGAAGAAATTGAAAGAGGTCAAGTTTTAGCTAAACCAGGATCTATAAAACCTCATACTCAATTTGAATCAGAAGTATATGTTTTATCCAAAGATGAAGGTGGAAGACATACTGCTTTTTTTAAAGGTTATCGTCCTCAGTTTTATTTTAGAACTACTGATGTAACTGGAACTATAGAATTATCAGAAGAAATTGAGATGGTAATGCCAGGTGATAATATTAAAATGACTGTCACTTTAATAAATCCTATTGCTATGACTGATGGTTTAAGATTTGCTATTCGTGAAGGAGGAAGAACTGTTGGTGCAGGAGTTGTTACTAAAATATTAAAATAATAATAAAAATAAAAGAAGATGATAGGGTATTAAAATACTAATCCCTTTGATTCTTTTTTTAATAATTTAAAATAACAAAAATTATCTAATTATAAATAATTTTTTATAAAATATAATTTTAAATATGTTATTGAACTAAATTTATTTTTTATTGGTTAAAATATGATTAATAATTTAAGATTTAAAGGGAGTAAACACATTTTAAATTTTTTAAAATGGACTATTAGTCTATTTTTATTTATTTCAATTATAGTATATGATTATTTATATCAAAATGTAGAATTTCCTATTAGAATAATAATTATTTGCCCTATATTAATTTTAATAATTTTTATTATATTATCTACTGATAAAGGAAAAAAAATATTTTTATTTATTCGTGAATCACGTATAGAAACACGCAAAGTAATTTGGCCAACTTATAAGGAAACTTTACACATAACTTCAATTGTTATAATAATTACTTTAATTATATCAATAATTATTTGGGGACTTGATAACATTTTAATTTATTTAATATCTTTTTTAACTAATATGAGATTATAAATGACAAAATCTATAAAAAAAAGATGGTATGTAATTCAAGCTCGATCTGGATTTGAAAATCGTGTAGCAAAATCTCTAAAAGAACATATTAATATTAATAATATGGATGATCTTTTTGGAGAAATTTTAATACCTACTGAAGAAGTCGTAGAAATTCGTAGTGGACAACGTTATAAAAGTGAACGTAAATTTTTTCCTGGTTATATTTTAATTAATATGATTATGAAAGATATTAGTTGGCATTTAGTTCGTAGTGTTCCTAGAGTATTAGGTTTTGTAGGAGGTACTTCTGATAATCCATCACCTATTAGTAATAAAGAAATAGATATAATAAAAAGTCGTCTTCAACAAATTGGAGATAAACCAAGACCAAAAATATTATTTGAAGCTGGGGAAATGATTCGTGTAAATGATGGTCCTTTTTCTGATTTTAATGGTGTTGTTGAAGAAGTTGATTACGAAAAAAGTCGTTTGAAAGTATCAGTATCAATTTTTGGTAGAGCAACACCTGTTGATCTAGATTTTAATCAAGTAGAAAAAGGATAATTTATTTATATTAATTTTCTATTTTTTAATTAAATTATTAATTAAAAGGAAAAATTATGGCAAAAAAAATTAAAACTTATGTTAAATTACAAGTTTCAGCAGGTATTGCTAATCCTAGTCCACCTATTGGACCTGCATTAGGACAACATGGAGTTAATATAATGGATTTTTGTAAAAAATTTAACGTTCAAACTAGTAATTTAGAAAAAGGTATGCCTATTCCTGTTATAATTACTATTTATTCAGATCGTTCTTTTTCATTTATTACTAAAACACCTCCTGCATCATTTTTAATAAAAAAAGCGATAGGAATTAAATCTGGTTCTAGTAAACCAAAATTAGAAAAAATAGGTAAAATAACTCATGATCAAATTCGTCAGATAGCAAAATTAAAATCTGTAGATATGACAGGAATAAATATTGAAGCAATGATGCTTTCTATAGAAGGAACAGCTCTTTCTATGGGTTTAGTGATAGAGGATTAAAATATAATGGTTAAACAAACAAAACGTATGACTAATATGTATAGTAAAATTAATCAAAATAAAAAATTTTCTATTGATGAAGCTATTAATAAATTAAAAAAACTTAGTACAGTTCATTTTATTGAAAGTATTGATATTGCAGTTCAATTAGGAATAGATTCAAGAAAATCAGAACAAAACATTAGAAATAATATTATTTTACCTCATGGAACAGGAAAAAATATAAAAATTGCTGTATTTGCTTATGGAATTAAAGCAATAGAAGCTAAAGAAGCAGGTGCAGATTTAGTTGGTATGGAAGATTTAGCAATAAAAATTAAAAATGGTGAAAAAAAAATTAATGTAGTAATAACTATTCCCGAAGCAATGGATTTAGTTAGAAAATTAGCTCCTATTTTAGGTCCACGTGGGATAATGCCTAATCCTAAATTAGGAACTATTACTAAAAATATAAAAGAAACCATAACAAAAATTAAAAACGGACAAATTACTTTTCGTAATGATAAAAATGGTATTATTCATACTAATGTAGGAAAAATTAATTTTGATAATTATAAAATAAAAGAAAATATAGAATATATAATAAATGTTCTAAAAAAATATAAACCAGCACAAGTAAAAGGAAATTTTATCAAAAAAATATATATTTCATCAACAATGGGAATATCTATTGATATAACAACGTCTTTAATAAATATTTAATTTTTTTACTTTACGAATGGTTTTTTTTATATTAAAATAACTGTTTTTAATTAAATATATTATAAACTTTTTTTATACAATTATTTTATATTTAAAATATCAATTCTAATAATTTAATTCTTTTATATTAAAAACTCAGGAGTGCAATAATCTAATGCCATTAAATATTAAAGAAAAAAAAATGATTGTTGCAAAATTAAGTAAAATAAATCAAAAAGCTTTATCTGTCGTTATTGCTGATGCTTGTGGTATAAGTGTTAATAATATTACTCAATTAAGAAAAAACAGTCGTGAAAATCATATTTTTATAGGAGTTGTTAGAAATAAATTATTAAAATTAATTATAAAAAATAGTAATTTTGAATGTTTACAAAATCAATTAAATGGACCAATATTAATTGGATATTCACTTAAACATCCTGGAGCAGCAGCACGTTTATTTAAAGAATTTTCTAAAAATAATACTAACTTTAAAATTAAAGTTGCTTCTTATAATGGTAAATTAATTGATGCTAAAGATATCGATAAATTAGCTACATTACCTACGTATAAAGAAGCTTTATCTCTTATGTTAGCTATAATTAAAGAAGCTGCTATAGTAAAATTTATCAAAATATTAGCAATTATTAAAAATATAAAAAAAAATAATTTATAACAAATAATTTTTATTAAAAAATACTGTATTATTTTTTACTTTTAGGAATTTTTTATGTCTATAACTAAAAAACAAATAATAGAAGCTGTTAGTACTATGTCTATTATGGATATAATGGATTTAATAAGTGATATGGAAAAAAAATTTGGAGTATCATCTACTGCTGTTATGACAAATAAAATTAATGATAAAATTACAGAAGAAGTAGAAGAACAAACTGAATTTAATTTATATTTAAAAAATATAGGTAAAAACAAGATAGCAGTAATAAAAGCAGTAAGAAATTCTATGAATTTAGGATTAAAAGAATCCAAAGATTTAGTAGAATCAGCTCCTGTTCTACTTAAAGAAGCTATTAGTAAAGAAGAAGCTTTAGCTTTAGAAAAAATATTAAAAACATCTGGAGCTGAAATAGAAATTAAATAATTTTAATAAAAAATTAATAAATTTTTTAAATATTTTATAATATATATTATATTATTAATAATATAAAATTTAAAATGCTATATACACTATTTATTAGTATAAAATAGTAAATAAATTTACTCAATTTATCAGATAACTGAGGAACCATATGGTTTATTCTCAAACTGAAAAAAAACGTATTCGTAAAGATTTTGGTAAACAATCTCAGGTTTTAGGTATTCCATATTTACTTTCTATTCAACTTGATTCATTTAAAAATTTCATAAAACAAGATCTTACGGGAAAATATGGATTAGAAGCTGCTTTTAAATCTATTTTTCCAATAAATAGTTATAGTGGTGATTGTGAATTACATTATATAAATTATCGTTTAGGTAAAACTATTTTTAATGTTAAAGAATGTAAAATAAGAGGTATGACTTATTCTGCACCTTTGCGTGTAACATTACAGTTAATTATTTATAATAAAGAATTGTCAGATACAAACAAAAAAATTATAAAGGAACAAGAAGTATATATGGGAGAAATCCCATTAATGACAAAAAATGGTACTTTTATAATTAATGGTATTGAAAGAGTAGTAGTATCTCAATTACATCGTAGTCCTGGAGTATTTTTTGATAGTGATAAAGGAAAAACACATACTTCAGGAAAAATATTATATAATGCTCGTATTATTCCTTATAGAGGATCATGGTTAGATTTTGAATTTGATCCTAAAGATAATATTTTTATTCGTATTGATAGAAGAAGAAAACTACCAGTTACAATAATATTAAAAGCTTTAGGTTATGACATAGAACAAATTTTAGATATTTTTTTTGAAAAAAATATCTATATTATAAAAAATAAAAAATTATCAATGAAATTGATACCTGATAGATTAAGAGGAGAAACGGCATTATTTAATATTATAATTAATGATGTAGTTTATATAGAAAAAGGAAAACGTATTACTTTAAAACATATAAATAATTTAAAAAAAAATAAAATTAAATACATAAATATACCAAAAGATTATCTTATAGGAAAAGTAGTATCCAAAGACTATATAAATAAAAAAACAGGAGAAATTATAATTTCTGCTAATTCTTATTTAGAATTAGATAGCATCAATAGTATTTTAGAAAATAATGAGTATGATGTAATTGATACAATATTTACTAATGATTTAGATCATGGTCCATATATATCTGAAACATTAAGAATAGATATTACTAATGATAAATTAGAAGCTTTAGTAGAAATATATAGGATGATGAGACCTGGTGAACCTCCTACTAAAGAATCAGCAGAATTATTATTTAAAAAATTATTCTTTAATATAGAACGTTATGATTTATCTTCAGTAGGGAGGATGAAATTTAATCGTTCTTTATTACGTAAAGATATTATTGGATCTGGAGTTTTAAATAAACAAGATATTGTTGATGTAATTAAAAAATTAATAGATATACGTAATGGAAAAGGAGAAATAGATGATATTGATCACTTAGGTAATAGAAGAATTAGATCTGTTGGAGAAATGGTAGAAAATCAATTTCGTATAGGATTAATTCGTGTTGAACGTTCTGTTAAAGAACGATTATCATTAAATGAGAATAATAATGTAATGCCTCAAGATATGATTAATGCTAAACCTATTTCTGCTGCTATAAAAGAATTTTTTTGTTCAAGTCAATTATCTCAATTTATGGATCAAAATAATCCACTATCAGAAATTACACATAAAAGACGTATTTCAGCTTTAGGACCTGGAGGTTTAACAAGAGAAAGAGCAGGTTTTGAAGTTAGAGATGTTCATCCTACTCATTATGGTAGAGTCTGTCCTATTGAAACTCCAGAAGGTCCTAATATAGGTTTAATTAATTCATTATCAGTTTATGCTAGAACTAATGAATATGGTTTTTTAGAAACACCTTATCGTTGTGTTAATAATGCTTATGTTACTAATATTATTCATTATTTATCTTCTATAGAAGAAGGAAATTTTATTATTGCTCAAGCTAATACAAAAATTAATCCATTAAATGGATTAATTTTAAATGATTTAGTTACATGTAGAAATAAAGGTGAATCTAGTTTATTTAAAAAGGAACAAATTAATTATATGGATGTTTCAAATCAACAAATAGTTTCTGTAGGAGCATCTTTAATTCCTTTTTTAGAACATGATGATGCAAATAGAGCATTAATGGGTGCTAATATGCAAAGACAAGCTGTACCTACTTTAAGATCAGAAAAACCTTTGATTGGTACTGGAATGGAAAGAATAGTAGCTGTAGATTCAGGAGTAACTATTATTGCAAAAAATTCAGGAATTGTACAATATGTAGATGCATCTCGTATTATTGTAAAAATTAATGATAATAAAAGAAATATACAAAAAAAAGGAATTGATATTTATCATTTAACTAAATATACAAGATCTAATCAAAATACATGTATTAATCAAATACCATGTATTAAATTAAATGAATTAGTAGAAAAAGGAGATGTATTAGCAGATGGACCATCAACTGATTTAGGTGAATTAGCATTAGGTCAAAATATGAGAGTAGCATTTATGCCATGGAATGGTTATAATTTTGAAGATTCTATATTACTTTCAGAAAAAATTGTACAAGAAGATAGATTTACAACAATACATATACAAGAATTATCATGTATATCTCGTGATACTAAATTAGGGTCTGAAGAAATTACTTCAGATATTCCTAATGTTAGTGAATCCTCTTTATCTAAATTAGATGAATCGGGAATTGTATATATTGGTGCTGAAGTAACTAGTGGTGATATTTTAGTTGGTAAAGTAACTCCTAAAGGAGAAACTCAATTATCACCAGAAGAAAAATTATTACGTGCTATTTTTGGAGAAAAAGCTTCTGATGTAAAAGATACATCATTACGTGTTCCTAATGGAGTTTCAGGAACTGTTATTGATGTAAAAATTTTTACAAGAGATGGAGTAAAAAAAGATAAAAGAACTTTAGAAATTGAAGAAATGGAATTAAAACAAATTAAAAAAGATTTACTTGCTGAACAAAAAATATTTGAAGTAAATATTTCTACACGTATAAATTTATTTTTAATAGAAAATGGTATTTGTAATGAAGATATATTAAAATATTCTTTTAATTATTGGATTAAATTATTTTCTTCTCAAAATAAAGAGAAAGGAAAAAGATTAAATAATCTTGTAAAACAATATGATGAATTAAAAATAAAATTTAATAAAATGCTTAATATACAAAAAAAGAAAATAACTCAAGGAGATGATTTAGCTCCTGGTATACTAAAAATAGTTAAAGTTAATTTAGCTGTTAAAAGACAAGTACAACCAGGAGATAAAATGGCAGGAAGACATGGTAATAAAGGAGTAATATCAAAAATTTGTCCTGTAGAAGATATGCCATATGATAATAATGGTTATCCTGTTGATATTGTATTAAATCCATTAGGTGTACCATCTAGAATGAATATAGGACAAATTTTAGAAACACATTTAGGTATGGCTGCAAAAGGAATTGGTGATAAAATAAATTTATTATTACAACAACAAAAAAATATTGAAGAAATACGTTGTTTTATTCAAAAAGCTTATAATGTAGGTAATAATATTAGACAAAATATAAATTTTAATAATTTTTCAGACAAAGAAATATTATCTTTAGCAAATAATTTAAGACAAGGAATGCCAATAGCAACGCCAGTATTTGATGGAGCTAAAGAAAGTGAAATAAAAAAATTATTAACACTTTCTGATTTACCAACTTCAGGACAAATTACATTATATGATGGTCTGATAGGTGAAAAATTTGAAAGACCTGTAACTGTAGGTTATATGTATATGTTAAAATTAAATCATTTAGTAGACGATAAAATGCATGCAAGATCTACAGGATCATATAGTTTAGTTACACAACAACCTTTAGGAGGTAAAGCTCAATTTGGAGGACAAAGATTTGGAGAAATGGAAGTATGGGCTTTAGAAGCATATGGAGCAGCATATACTTTACAAGAAATGTTAACAATTAAATCTGATGATGTAAATGGTAGAACAAAAATGTATAAAAATATTGTTGATGGAAATCACCAAATGGAACCAGGAATGCCAGAATCATTTAATGTTTTGCTTAAAGAAATACGTTCGTTAGGAATAAATATTGAATTAGAAAATAAAGAATAAAATTTATAATTAATTATTTAATTTTAAATAATTTTATTAGTTCCTAATATGAGTGAGGTAATTTTTTTGTGAAAGATTTATTTAAGATTTTAAAATCACCAAATATAATAGAAGAATTTGATGCAATAAAAATTTCTTTAGCTTCTTCTGATATGATTAGATCTTGGTCTTTTGGAGAAGTAAAAAAACCAGAAACAATTAATTATCGTACTTTTAAACCAGAAAGAGATGGTTTATTTTGTGCTCGTATTTTTGGGCCAGTAAAAGATTATGAGTGTTTATGTGGAAAATATAAAAGATTAAAACATCGTGGTGTAATATGTGAAAAATGTGGTGTAGAAGTTACACAAACTAAAGTTAGACGTGAAAGAATGGGACATATTGAACTCGCATCTCCTACTGCACATATATGGTTTTTAAAATCATTACCTTCTAGAATAGGATTACTTTTAAATATGCCATTAAAAGATATTGAAAGAGTATTATACTTTGAATCCTATGTTGTTGTAGAAGAAGGTATAACAAAATTAAATAAAAGACAAATTTTAACAGAAGAACAATACTTAGATACATTAGAAGAATTTGGAGATGAATTTAATGCAAAAATGGGAGCAGAAGCTATTGAATATTTGTTAAAAAATATTAATTTAGAAGAAGAATGTGAATTTTTACGTAATGAATTATATAATACTAATTCTGAAACTAAAAGAAAAAAAATTACTAAACGTATCAAATTACTTGAATCATTTATTCATTCGGGAAATAAACCAGAATGGATGATAATGAATGTATTACCAGTTTTACCTCCTGATTTAAGACCTTTAGTTCCATTGGATGGAGGAAGATTTGCTACTTCTGATTTAAATGATTTATACCGTCGTGTTATTAATCGTAATAATAGATTAAAACGTTTATTAGAATTATCAGCACCTGATATTATAGTAAGAAATGAAAAACGTATGTTACAAGAAGCTGTAGATGCTCTTTTAGATAATGGAAGAAGAGGAAGAGCAATAATAGGATCTAATAAGAGACCTTTAAAATCATTAGCAGATATGATAAAAGGAAAACAAGGAAGATTTAGACAAAATTTATTAGGAAAAAGAGTAGATTATTCAGGAAGATCTGTTATTACAGTAGGACCTTATTTACATTTAAATCAATGTGGTTTGCCTAAAAAAATGGCTTTAGAACTATTTAAACCATTTATATATGGAAAATTAGAAATGCAAGGATTAGCAACAACAATTAAATCTGCAAAAAAAATGGTTGAAAAAGAAGAATCTGTAGTTTGGGATGTTTTAGAAGAAGTTATAAGAGAACATCCAATATTATTAAATCGTGCACCAACTTTACATAGATTAGGAATACAAGCTTTTGAACCAATATTAATTGAAGGAAAAGCAATACAACTACATCCTCTTGTATGTGCGGCTTATAATGCTGATTTTGATGGAGATCAAATGGCCGTACACATTCCTTTAACTTTAGAAGCACAATTAGAAGCTAGAGCTCTTATGATGTCTACTAATAATATTTTATCACCAGCTAATGGTGAACCTATTATTGTTCCGTCGCAAGATGTAGTTTTAGGATTATATTATATGACGAGAGAAAGGATTAATGCTAAAGGAGAAGATATGATATTATCTAATTCTAAAGAAGCAGAAAAAGTATATCGTACAGGACAAGGAGATTTACATGCACGTGTTAAAGTAAGGATAACTGAATATTATAAAAATAAAAATAATGAATGGATAAAAAATAAAAATATTGTTAATACTACAATAGGTAGAGCAATATTTTGGATGCATGTACCAAAAGGTTTACCTTATAAGATAATAAATAAAACTTTAGGTAAAAAATCAATTTCTAAAATGTTAAATATATGTTATAGAATTTTAGGATTAAAACCTACAGTTATTTTTGCAGATAAAATCATGTATACTGGATTTTATTATGCAGCTAGATCAGGTTCTTCTGTAGGTATCGATGATATTATTATTCCTAAAAAAAAATCTACAATAATATTAGAAGCAGAATCTGAAGTTTCTGAAATACAAGAACAATTTCAATCAGGATTAGTTACTTCAGGAGAAAGATATAATAAAGTCATTGATATTTGGTCAGTAGCAAATGAAAAAGTTGCACAAGCAATGATGAAAAATTTATCTACAGAAAATGTAATAAATAAAAAAGGAATAATAGAAAAACAAATTTCTTTTAATAATATTTTCATGATGGCAGATTCTGGTGCCCGAGGTTCAGCAGCTCAGATTAGACAATTAGCTGGTATGAGAGGATTAATGGCTAAACCTGACGGATCTATTATTGAAACTCCAATAACAGCTAATTTTAGAGAAGGATTAAATGTATTACAATATTTTATATCTACTCATGGAGCAAGAAAAGGATTAGCAGATACTGCTTTAAAAACAGCAAATTCAGGTTATTTAACTCGTAGATTAGTTGATGTTGCTCAAGATTTAGTAATAACAGAAAATGATTGTTTAACTAAAAATGGTATTGAAATATCCCCTATAATTGAAGGTGGAGATGTAAAAGAATCTCTTAGAGAAAGAGTTTTAGGAAGAGTAACTGCAAAAGATATCTTTAAACCAGGTAAAAAGGATGTTTTAATTCCTAGAAATACATTATTAAATGAAAAATATTGTGATATATTGGATCAATATTCTATTGATAATATTATAGTTAGATCTGTAGTAAGTTGTGAAACTAATTTTGGTGTATGTGCTAATTGTTATGGTCGTGATTTAGCAAGAGGACATATTATTAATAAAGGAGAGGCAATTGGAGTAATTGCAGCACAATCTATAGGAGAACCTGGAACACAATTAACTATGAGAACATTTCATATAGGTGGAGCAGCTTCTAGAGTTGCATCTGAATCTAGTATACAAATAAAAGATAAGGGAACTATAAAACTAACAAATATGAAATCAGTTATTAATTCTGATGGTAAATTAGTTATTACTTCAAGAAATGTTAAATTAAAAATTATAGATAAATTTGGACGTATAAAAGAAAAATATAAAATACCATATGGAGCAATTATAACAAAAAAAAATGGAGAAAACATTAATTCAGGAGAAATAATTGCTTATTGGGATCCACATACAATGCCTATAATTAGTGAAGTTAATGGAAAGGTAAAATTTATTGATATGTTAGATGGTCAAACTGTTATTCGTCAAAATGATGAATTAACAGGTTTATCTTCTATTGTAGTATTAGATACATCTGAAAGAACTTCAATAGGAAAAGATTTAAGACCTATGTTAAAAATTGTAAATTTTAAAAATGAAGATATTCTAATTCCCGGAACTGATATTCCTGCTCATTATTTTTTACCTAGTAAAACTATAGTTCATTTAGAAAATGGAATTAAAATTCATGCAGGAGATATTATAGCAAGAATACCACAAGAATCAGGAGGTACTAAAGATATAACTGGAGGATTACCTAGAGTAGCAGATTTATTTGAAGCTCGTCGTCCAAAAGAATCAGCTATTTTAGCTGAAATTAGTGGTATAATTTCTTTTGGTAAAGAAACTAAAGGAAAAAGACGGATAATAATTAATCCTATTAATAATGAAAATACATATGAAGAAATGATACCAAAATGGAGACAAATAAATGTATTTGAAGGAGAGTTAGTAAATAAAGGAGATATTATTTCTGATGGTTCTGAATCTCCACATGATATATTGCGTTTGAAAGGTGTGAATGAAGTAACAAATTACATAATTAATGAAGTTCAAGAAGTATATCGTTTACAAGGAGTAAAAATAAATGATAAACATATTGAAGTTATAATCCGACAAATGTTACGTAAAGCAACAATTAAAAATAGAGGTGATTCTAATTTTTTAGACGGAGAACAAGTTGAAGTATCTCAAATAAAAATAATAAATAAAAAATTAAAAGAAAAAGGGAAAAAAATAGTATTGTATACTCATGATTTATTAGGTATTACTAAAGCATCTTTAGCAACAGCATCTTTTATTTCTGCAGCTTCTTTTCAAGAAACTACAAGAGTATTAACAGAAGCTTCTGTTGCAGGAAAATTTGATGAATTAAGAGGTTTAAAAGAAAATGTTATTGTGGGTAGATTAATTCCAGCTGGTACCGGATATTCTTATCATAAAAGTCGTATTAAAAAAAGAAAAAATAATGTTACTGCAACAGCATCTGCATCTGCAAATTTAACTGAATTATTAAATGCAAATTTAAATAAAAAATAAATATAAATAAATAATGCTTTTTTATTTATTTTATAATAAAATCAATTATAAAATTAATTAATATTAAAATATTTTTAATTTTTTAATAAAAAATTTACATATACTAATTATAAATATTAAATTTAAATAAAATAAATTATGTAAAATATTTTTATAATAATTTAAAATTAATTTATTAATAATAAATATTATTTAAAATTATAATTTAATATAGATTATTATAATTATTTTAAATATAATTAAATTAATTAGACATAATTATTCTTAATAAATTATTTTAAATTTGATCTTATCTATTCATATTATTAATAATAATAATTAATGTTTTATAAAAAAAATACAAAAAAAAATACAAAAAAAAATACTTGGTTAAAAAGACATCTTAAAGATATTTATGTTAAAAAAGTAAAAAAGAATAGTGAATTAAGATCAAGATCATGGTTTAAATTACAAGAAATACAAAAACTTGATAAAATTTTTAAACCCAACATGATAGTTATAGATTTAGGATGTTCTCCTGGTGGTTGGTCTAAGTTTGCATCTATAAAAATTGGATTAAAAGGAAAAATAATAGCTTGTGATATATTACCAATGAAAAAAATAAACAATGTAGAGTATATACAAGGTAATTTATTTGATAAAAATATATTTGATTTAATTCAAATTAAATTAAATAATTTAAAAGCACAAGTAATAATGTCTGATATATCACCTAATATTTCTGGTATATCAGAAATAGATATACCTAAATTTTTTTATTTAAGTGAATTAGTTTTAAAATTATGTTATTCTACATTAGATTTTAATGGAAATTTTTTAATCAAAATATTTCAAGGTATAGGATTAGATGAATACTTAAAAAAAATTAATTCATTATTTAAAATAATAAAAATTAGAAAACCTAATGCTTCAAGATCTAATTCACGTGAAATATATATTGTAGCAAAAGGATATCAAAATAAATAATATGTTATTGTATTTATATTAAAAATGATAATGGAGTTACTCTTTTGAGCGGTATAGCAAAAAATCTAATGCTCTGGTTAGCAATTGCAATTACTTTAATATCTGTTTACCAGAATTTAAATCCAAATCAAGATGATAAAACATCAAAAATAGAATATTCAGCTTTTTTATCAGATATTATTCATCAACAAATAAAATCAGTTGATATTAATCAACGTCAGGTTGATGTTTATAAAAAAGATAATACTAAATATAAAATTTATATTCCTATTAGTGATCCTAATTTACTTAAAATATTATTAGATAATAATATTCAAATTTTTGGTAATCCTCCTATAAGTCCTAATATATTATTATCTATATTTATATCATGGTTTCCTATGTTTTTAATTATTTGTATTTGGTTATTTTTTATGCGTCAAATTCAAGGAGGAAAAGGTGCATTATCGTTTGGTAAAAGTAAAGCTCGTATGTTAACAAAGGATCAAATAAAAATTACATTTAATGATGTAGCTGGATGTGATGAAGCAAAAGAAGAAGTTAAAGAAATTGTAGATTATTTAAAAGAACCATTAAAATTTCAAAAATTAGGTGGTAGAATACCTAAAGGAGTATTAATGGTTGGTCCACCAGGGACAGGAAAAACTTTATTAGCAAAAGCAATAGCAGGAGAATCTAAAGTACCATTTTTTACTATTTCTGGATCTGATTTTGTTGAAATGTTTGTTGGAGTAGGAGCTTCTAGAGTTCGCGATATGTTTGATAGAGCAAAAAAATTATCTCCATGTATTATATTTATTGATGAAATAGATGCAGTAGGACGTCAAAGAGGAGCTGGTTTAGGAGGGGGCCATGATGAAAGAGAACAAACACTTAATCAAATGTTAGTAGAAATGGATGGTTTTAATTATAATGAAAGTGTTATTGTTATTGCTGCAACTAATCGTCCTGATGTATTAGATCCTGCTCTTTTAAGACCAGGAAGATTTGATAGAAGGGTAATAGTAAGTTTACCAGATATTAGAGGTAGAGAACAAATATTAAATATACATGTAAGAAATGTTCCACTTGGTAAAGATGTTAATCTTACAATTTTAGCACGTGGTACTCCTGGATTTTCTGGAGCTGATTTAGCTAATTTAGTAAATGAAGCCGCTTTATTAGCTGCTCGTAATAATCATGAATTTGTATCAATGATTGAATTTGAAAAATCTAAAGATAAAATTATGATGGGTTCTGAAAGACGTTCTATGGTTATGACAGAATCTCAAAAAGAATCTACTGCTTATCATGAAGCAGGACATGCTATAATTGGTAGATTAGTTCCTGGACATGATCCAGTACACAAGGTTACTATTATTCCAAGAGGTCAAGCATTAGGAGTTACATTTTTTTTACCAGAAATTGATATTATTAGTTTAAATCGTCAAAAATTAGAAAGTAAAATTTCTACACTTTATGGTGGTCGTATTGCAGAAGAAATAATTTATGGAGAAAAATATGTATCTACTGGAGCATCTAATGATATTAAAATTGCTACTAACTTAGCAAGAAATATGGTAACTCAATGGGGATTCTCTAAAAAATTAGGTCCTTTATTATATGCAGAAGAAGAAGGAGAAATTTTTTTAGGAAGAAATGTAGCAAAAACAAAATATATGTCAGATCAAACTGCACGTATAATTGATGAAGAAATTAAACATTTAATTCAAGAAAATTATAATCGAGCATTTAAAATTTTAAAAGAAAATATTGATATATTACACGCAATGAAAGATGCTTTAATTAAATATGAAACTATAGATTTATTACAAATAGATGATTTAATGTCTAGAAAAGAAGTTAGAACACCTAATTGGATAAAAAAATAACTTTATTAAATATTATTAAAAAATAATTTAATAATTAATTTAGTTAATTAATTTATATTATTAAAATTATAAATAATAAAAATTATTAAAATATGTTGTAAATTACATATAAATGATATAATATTATATGTATAATTTTATTGAAAATTTTTTTATAGTATTATGTATAAATTATTTTTAGTTTTATTTGTTATAGTATCAATAATCTTAATTGGTTTAATTATATTACAAAATAATAATACCGTTGATATTGGTTCTTCTATGAATAATTCAAGATCTTTTTTTAATACTAATACTCCTAATAAAATTATAACAAAATTAATTTTTGTTTTAGCTATAGTTTTTTTTATGATTAGTTTAATATTAAGTAATTTAAATAATCATAGAAAAAATGTTGTAACTGATAATTATATTAATTATAAAAAATGATTTAATTTAATAAACCGAGGTGGTGAAATTGGTAAACACGCTACCTTGAGGTGGTAGTACCCTTCAAGTGGGTTTACGGGTTCAAATCCCGTCTTCGGTACCACATTGTTTATTTTTATTTTATAATATTTTTTATATTTTAACATATCACTCATTGAGTAGACGCGGGGTGGAGCAGATTGGTAGCTCGTCGGGCTCATAACCCGAAGGTCGTTGGTTCAAATCCAATCCCCGCAACCATTTACTATCAATTTTAATCTCATTTCTAATTAATTTTTTTAAAATTAAATACAATTCAGTAATTTAATTATTGAATTATATTTAAAATTAATTATATTTAATTAATTATTATTTATAATAATAATTTTTATATAAAAGGAGTAATAAAAAATGTTTATATGTTGTTTAAATTAAAAATAAATAATTTTTAAAGTAAAATTTTATAAAAAATAAATATTATTTATAATAATAATTTTTATATTAATTATAGTATATGTTATTTATATAAATAATATTTAACCAAGCTAATCTAGTTCCTATTATATAAAAATTTAGGTTTGAGGATAACTAGGATGAATAAAGAAATATTAGCTGTTATTGAAGCTGTTTCTAATGAAAAATCTTTACCTCGTGAAAAAATATTTGAAGCTATGGAAAGTGCATTATCAAGTGCAACAAAAAAAAAATATGAACAAGACATAGAAGTTTACGTTACTATTAATCGTAAAAATGGAAGTTTTCAAACTTTTAGAAAATGGTTAATTGTAAAAAGAGTTAAATATCCTACTAAAGAAATTACACTAGATGCAGCACGTATTGAAGATAATTCATTAAATATAGGTGATTATATTTATGATCAAATCACTTCTATTAATTTTGATCGTATAACTACACAAATTGCTAAACAAGTTATTGTACATAAAGTTAGAGAAGCAGAAAAAGCTATAACTATTGAACAATTTAGACAAAAAGAAGGAAAAATTTTAAATGGAATTGTAAAAAAAATAAATAAAACTCATCTCAGTTTAGATTTAGGTAATGGTGCAGAAGCTACTATCTTACGTAAAGATATGTTACCTAGAGAAAATTTTAGACCTGGAGATAGAATTAAAGGTCTTCTTTTTTCTGTAAAAGAAGTATTACATGGACCTCAGTTATTTATTAGTAGATCAAAAATTAAAATGTTAATTGAGTTATTTAAAATTGAAGTTCCAGAAATAAATGAAGGATTAATTGAAATTAAAGCTGCAGCAAGAGATCCTGGTTATAGAGCAAAAATAGCAGTTACAACATATGATAAGCGTATAGATCCTGTTGGTGCATGTGTTGGAATGAGAGGTGCTAGAGTACAGGCTATATCTAATGAATTAAATGGAGAAAAAATTGATATTGTTTTATGGGATAAAAATCCAGCACAATTTGTTATTAATGCTATGTCTCCAGCTGATGTATCATCAATAGTAATAGATGAAAATAATCATTTTATTGATATTGCTGTAGAAGAGGAAAATTTAGCAAAAGCTATTGGTCGTAATGGTCAAAATATCCGTTTAGCTTCACAATTAAGTGGATGGGAATTAAATGTTATGACAAATAATGAATTACAAATAAAACATAAAGAAGAAAAAAAAGCTATTATTAATATGTTTATAAAAAATTTAAATATTGATAAAAATTTAGCTATAAAATTAACTAAATCAGGTCTTACAACTATAGAAGAATTAATATATATACCTATTAATGAATTATATAAATTAACTAAACAATATAATTTATCTATAGATTATTTAAAAAAAGTAAAAGAAATTGCTAAATATAATTTTTCTTCAATTAAAAATACAAAAAATAATAAATCATTAGATAAAAATTTATTAAATATTAAAGGAATGAATAAAAAATTAGCTACTTTACTAAAATTAAAAGGAATTTTTTCTATAGAAGATTTAGCAGAACAAAGTATTGAAGATTTATCAGATATAAATAGTTTAAAAAAAGATCAAGCAGGAAAAATGATTATGTTTGCTCGTAATATTTGTTGGTTTAATAAAAAAAATAATGTATAACTAAATTACTTTTTAAAATAGAGGAGTAAACAAACAGCATGATAGATAATGTTGTTATAACTATAAAATCTTTAGCTGTTGAAATTCAAATGTCAGTAAAAAATTTAATTAAGAAATTTTCTGATATTAATATCATCAAATCAGAAAATGATTTAATAAATCAAACAGAAAAAGAAAAACTTTTTATATACTTAGATAATATACAAAATAATTTTAATAAAAAATTAACTTTACAAAAAAAAATACATAGTGTTTTAAATATACAAAATAATAAAGGTCAAAATAAATCTGTAAAAGTTGAAATACGTAAAAAAAAAATAATATTAAAAAATCATAATATATTATCTAATAATATTAATAAAAAAGAAATTAAACCTATTAATAAAAATAATAATTTTTTATTAGAAAAAAAACAGCTACAATTAAATATACAGGAAAAAAATAAAATTAATAACCATATAGGAATTAAAAATAAAAAAGATAATATAATAAATAAAAAAATAGAAAATAAATTTAAAATAATTAATAAAAAAAATTCTTTTATAAAAAATTTTTATAATAAAAAAAATTCAAATGAAAAAAATATAAATTTAAATTATCATATGAAAAATAATAAAGTTACTCGTAAAAAAAAATATTATAAAAATAATAGAATAAATAAAGAAGATCATAAAATTTCTTCTAATACTAAAAATATTACTAAAAATAATACTCATATTTTATATCAAAATTTTAATAAACCTATTAAACATATAAACCGTGATGTTTTTATTAATAAAAATATTAGTATAACAGAATTAGCTAATAAAATGGCAGTTAAAAGTTCTCAGGTTGTAAAAACTATGATAAATATGGGAGAAAAAATATTAAATATTAATCAATTTTTAGATCAAGAAACTGCTCAATTAATAGCAGAAGAAATGGGTCATAAAGTTATTATTTATCATGAAAATGATTTAGAAATATCTTTAATTAATGATCGAGATAATAATAATGAAATACCAGTCTATAGATCTCCTATAGTTACAGTTATGGGACATGTAGATCATGGTAAAACTTCTTTATTAGATTATATTCGTTCAACTCAAATAGCTTCTAATGAAATTGGAGGAATAACACAAAATATAGGAGCTTATCAAGTAAAATTAAAAGATAATAAAAATATTACTTTTATTGATACTCCAGGACATTCTGCTTTTACATCAATGAGATTAAGAGGAATACAAATTACAGATATTGTAATTTTAGTAGTATCAGCTGATGATGGTGTTATGCCTCAAACTATCGAAGCTATTCAACATGCTCAAGCAGCACAAGTACCTATAATCATAGCTATTAATAAAATAGATAAAACTACATCAAATATTAAAAATATTAAAAATCAATTAAGTAATTATAATATTATTTCTGAATCATGGGGTGGTAATAATATATTTGTTAATATTTCTGCTAAATTAGGAACAGGAATTAATGACTTATTAAATGCTATTTTACTACAAGCAGAAATTTTAGAATTAAAAGCTATTAATAAAGGTATGGCAAAGGGAATAGTAATTGAATCTTATTTAGATAAAGGAAGAGGACCTATAGCTAATATATTAGTAAAAGAAGGTATGTTAAAAAAAGGTAATATTGTATTATGTGGTTTTGAATATGGACGTATAAGAGGATTACGTAATGAAAAAGGTATAGAAGTATTACAAGCTGGTCCTTCTACTCCTATAGAAATTTTAGGTTTATCAGGTATACCATATACAGGAGATACAATAATAGTAGTTCGTAATGAAAAAAAAGCTAAAGAAGTTGCTATATATCGAAAAAATAAATTACGTGAAATAAAAATAGCTAATCAACAAAAAATTTTTAAAAACGTTTTTTTAGAATTAGATAAAAATAAAATTTATGAATTAAATATATTATTAAAAACAAATTCACAAGGAACTATAAAAGTTATTAAAGATATATTAATGAATTTATCTAATAATCAAATAAATATAAAAATTATTGGTTCTGGTGTAGGATCTATTACTGAAACAGATACTTCTTTAGTATTAGCAACATTAAATAATGTTATGATTATTGGTTTTAATGTAAAAGCTGATAATGTTGCACGTAATATAATTGAAGCAGAAAATATAGATGTAAGATATTTTTCTATAATTTATAATTTAATTGATAATATACAAAAATATATAAATAATATTTTATCTCCTGAATATAAATATAAATTACTAGGATTAGCTGAAGTAAGAAATGTTTTTAAAATTACAAAAATTGGAGTAATTGCAGGATGTAATGTATTAAAAGGAATAATAAAACGTCATAATTCCATACGTTTATTAAGAAATAATAATATAATTTATGAAGGCATGTTAGAATCTTTAAAAAGATTTAAAGATAACGTAAATGAGGTACGTAATGGTATGGAATGTGGAATTAGTATTAAAAATTATAATGATATACGTATAGGAGATAATATAGAAGTATTTGAAAATATTGAAATTAAAAGAAAATAATTATTATTAATTAATATTTTAATAAAGAAAGGTATATAAAATAATGGTAGATTATTTATATCGTCAGCTAAAAATTGCTAATGAACTAAAAAGACAAATATCAAATATTTTACAACAAAATATTTCTGATCCTCGTATAAATAAGTTTATAACAGTTACTGATTTATTAATTTTAAAAGATTTATCTTTTGCAAAGATATTTATAATGTTACCATATAAAGAAGAAATAAGTAATAATTTAAAAGAAACAATTCATTATTTAAATAATACTACAGGATATATTAGATATATTTTAAAAAAAAGAATATTATTACATAATATACCAAAATTAATATTTTATCCTGATTTTTCCTTAGAAAGAGGAAGGTATATTAGTAATATTATTAAAAATATTTTAAAAAAAAATATGTAAAAATTATAATATATTAAAATATAAGGAAAAATTATAAATAAACGACATATTAATGGTTTATTATTATTAGATAAACCTATCGGATATACATCAAATAAAATTCTTCAATATATTAAATTTATATATAAAGCTAAAAAAGCAGGACATACAGGAACTTTAGATCCATTAGCTAGTGGTTTACTTCCTATATGTTTAGGAGAAACAACTAAATTTACAAGTTACTTAATTAATTCAGATAAAAAATATATTGTTACAGCTCGTTTAGGTGAAAAAACAAATACTGCTGATAAAGATGGTATTCTTATAAAAAAAAATAATATAAATTTTTCTAAAGAAACATTAGATAGAATACTCTCTTTATTTAGAGGAAAAATAAAACAAATTCCAACTATGTACTCTGCAATAAAATTTAAAGGTATTCCTCTTTATAAATATGCTAGAGCAGGAATTAATTTATTATTAAATGAAAGAGAAGTAACAATTTATAAATTACAATTAGTTTATTTTAATAATGATAAAATTAAATTAAAAATACATTGTTCTAAAGGAACTTATATTCGTACTATTATTGATAATTTAGGAGATAAATTAAATTGTGGGGCACATGTAATAAAATTACGTAGAATTAAAATATCTCATTTATCTATTTTAAATAAAAATATTGTTACAATTGAAAAATTACAAAATTTAATAAATAATTATAAAAATAATTTATTTAATATTTCATTTTTAGATAAATTATTACTTCCTACAGATTATATGTTAAATTTTTTACCAAAATTACAATTTTCTATGAATTTAATTAATGATCTTAAAAATGGTAAAAAAATAAAAATAAATAATACTATTAATAATACTTTTCGTATTTATAATAAACATATTTTTATAGGAGTTTGTAAAACTGATAATAAAAGTTATATAATAAAATATAAATTAATAAATCAGAAAAATTAATATTAACATTATTAATAAATAATTTAATGGAGTTAAGTTATGTATTTTAATAAAGAAAATAAAATAAAAATTATTCAAAAACATAGAATTCATAATACTGATAAAGGTTCAACAAAAATACAAATAGCTTTATTAACATTTAAAATTAACCATTTACAAAAACATTTTTTAATTCATAAAAAAGATTATCATAGTCGTCGTGGACTTTTAAAAATGATATCACATAGAAGAAAATTATTAAATTTTTTAAAAAAAAAGAATTTAATTAATTATAACTTATTAATTGAAAATTTAGGTATAAGAAAATAAATAATTTTTTAAACTATTAATATTTTTTTAAATTAAAAATTTTACATCTCCAATAAAAATTATATTTAAGGATATTTATTTTGTTAAATCCAATTATTAGTAGATTTCAATATGGTAATAATATTGTAACTATTGAAACAGGAATTATAGCGAAACAAGCTACATCAGCAGTTATGGTAAGTATCGATGATACAGCTGTATTTGTTACTTTAATGGTAGATAAATATTTAAAACCAGATCAAACTTTTTTTCCATTATCAGTAAATTATCAAGAAAGGTCCTATGCAGCAGGACGTATTCCAGGTAATTTTTTTCGTAGAGAAGGAAGACAAAGTGAAGGAGAAATATTAATTTCTCGTTTAATTGATCGTTCAATAAGACCTTTATTTACAAAAGGTTTTTTAAATGAAATTCAAATTACTGCAACAGTAATGTCTGTAAATACATCTATTAATCCTGATATAGTAGCTATTATTGGTACATCAACTGTTTTAAATTTGTCTGGTATTCCATTTAATGGTCCTATTGGTAGTGCAAGAGTTGGATATATTGATAATCAATATATTTTAAATCCTACTACAGAAGATATGAAAAAAAGTCAATTAGATTTAGTTGTTACTGGAACTAAAAATGAAGTTTTGATGATTGAAGCACAAGCTAATTCATTAAATGAAGATCAAATACTTAATGCAATAATATTTGGTCATAATAAACAACAAATTTTAATAGATAACATTCAAAAATTTACAGATAAATTTGAAAAAAATAATTTTGAATGGCAATATATTAAACTTAATGAAGAAGTAAAAAAACGAATCATTTTTCTTTCTAAAAATTCTTTAAATGACGCTTATAATATTAAAGAAAAAATTAATAGAATTAATGAAATTAATTCTATTAAATTACATATTAATACATTAATACAACAAGAATATAATGATATTTCTAATAATCAAATTAATGAAATTTTTTATGAATTAGAAAAAAATATTGTTAGAAAAAAATTATTTAATGATAATTTACGTATTGATGGAAGAGATTATGATATGATTCGTAATTTAGATGTACGTACAGGAATATTACCTCGTACACATGGTTCTGCTTTATTTACAAGAGGTGAAACACAATCTTTAGTTACTGCTACTTTAGGAACTACAAGAGACGCACAAATTTTAGATGATTTATTAGGAGATAGAACAAATAATTTTATTTTTCATTATAATTTTCCTTCATATGCTGTAGGTGAAATTGGTATTTTAGGATCTCCTAAAAGACGTGAAATTGGTCATGGAAATTTAGCTAAAAAAGCAATAATTCCAGTTATGCCTAGTATAGAAGATTTTCCTTATACAATAAGAATTGTATCAGAAATAACAGAATCTAATGGATCTTCTTCTATGGCATCAGTATGTGGTGCTTCTTTAGCAATGATGGATGCAGGAATTCCTATAAAAAATGCTGTAGCTGGTATATCTATGGGATTAATTAAAAATAAAAATAATTTTATAATATTATCTGATATATTAGGTGATGAAGATCATTTAGGTGATATGGATTTTAAAGTTGCTGGAACAAATATAGGAATTACAGCATTACAAATGGATATTAAAATTACAGGTATTACTTATGAAATAATAAAGTTATCACTAATTAAAGCAAAATCAGCAAGATTACATATTTTAGAAGTTATGAAACAAGTTATTCCTATACCCAAAAAAAATATATCAGAATTTGCTCCTAGAATCCATATTTTAAAGATTAATCCAGATAAAATTAAGGATATGATAGGTAAAGGTGGTTCTGTAATTAGAGCTTTAACTGAAGAAACTGATACAATTATAGAAATTGAAGATACTGGAATTATAAAAATAGCTGCTAAAAATAATTCACAAATAAAATTTGCTATTCGTCGTATAAAAGAAATTACAGCTGATATAGAAATAGGAAAAATTTATAACGGAAAAGTTGTACGTATTGTAGATTTTGGTGCTTTTATTGCTATTGGTAATGGTAAAGAAGGATTAGTTCATATTTCACAAATTACTAATAAACATGTAAATAAAGTTAGTGATTATTTAAAATTACTACAAAAAGTTCTTGTAAAAGTGATGGAAATTGATAGACAAGGACGTATAAGATTAAGTATTAAAGCAGCCATAAAATAAAATCTAATTATACTATATAATAAAATAATTTTTAATTTTATTTTTGAATATAAATTTTCTTAAATTAAATTGTATTTATATTTTTGTTTATTTTTAATAATAAAATTAATTATTTTAATTAATAAATATTAAATAATTATTAATGGTTATTGAGTTATATTTTAAATAATTTAAAGTATTTGTGATTATGTTTATTTTTTTTAAAACATAATTACAAATTAAATTTAATTTTATTAAATAATATTTAGTTAAATATAATTTAATAAAATTAAATTTAATTTTATTAAATTTTAATAAAACACATAATTAATAAAATTAATTTATGTGAAATTTTATTTCATAAAAATTATTATAATATAATTCATTATCTATTAATTAAAAAATAATTATTATTTATATTTTAATTTTTTTCACTAAAATTAAGAGGCATGTGTATTACATGACTAATGTTGAAATTACTTTTGCTAAACTTGGTTTAAATAATTATCTTTTAAAAGCATTAAATAAAATTGGATATATTAAACCATCTCCTATACAAAAAGAATGTATTCCTCCTTTATTACTTAAAAAAGATGTATTAGGAATAGCACAAACTGGAAGTGGTAAAACAGCAGCATTTTCTTTACCATTATTACAAAATATTAATATATCTAATAAAAATACTCAAATTTTAATTTTAACTCCTACTAGAGAGTTAGCAATGCAAGTATCAAAAGCAATATCTTTGTTTAGTAAATTTATGATTGGTGTAAATGTATTAGTATTATATGGAGGACAATCATATAGTATTCAATTTAAAGGATTAAGATTAGGTCCTCAAATAATTGTTGCTACTCCTGGACGTTTATTAGATCATATAAAAAGAGGTACTGTTAATTTATTAAACTTAAAAAGTTTAGTTTTAGATGAAGCAGACGAAATGTTAAGAATGGGTTTTATTGAAGATGTTGAACATATTATATCTATAATACCTAAAGGTTATCAAATTGCATTATTTTCTGCTACTATGCCAATACAAATTAAAAATATTACAAAAAGATTCATGAATAATCCTCATGAAGTTAGAATTGCATCAAATATTAATACAATACCAAATATTAACCAAAGTTATTGGACTTCTTTTGGAAGAAAAGTAGATGCTCTTAAAAAATTTCTTGAAGCTGAAGAATTTGATGCAGTATTAATTTTTGTACGTACTAAACATGCAACTAATGAAATTTCTGAAATATTAAAACAATCTGGTTATAATAGTGCAGCTTTAAATGGAGATATGAATCAAAATGTTAGAGAACAAACTTTAGAAAGATTTAAAAATGGTAGTTTAGATATTTTAATTGCTACTGATATTGCTGCTAGAGGATTAGATGTTGAAAGAATATCATTAGTTATAAATTATGATATTCCAATAGATGTAGAATCTTATGTACATCGTATAGGAAGAACAGGACGTGCTGGAAGAACCGGTAAAGCCTTAATGTTTGTAGAAAATAGAGAAAAAAGATTTTTAAGAAATATTGAAAGAAAAATAAAATTACATATTCCAGAAGTATTTTTACCTAATTCAAAATTATTAACAGAAAAAAGATTAATAAAATTTTCAATTAAAATAAATAAGGAATTAAAATCTAAAGATTTAGAAAAATATAAAGTAATTTTAAATAAATTGCAATATCAAAATAATTTAGATTCAGAATTATTATCAATAGCTTTATTAAAAATAGCTCAAGGTCATAAACCTTTAATTTTACCTCCTGATCCTATTTTTATACCTAAAAAAACATTTTATAAAAAATCAAGATTTATTAAGTTAAATAGTAAATTAAAAAATAAAAATATAAATAATTACTATAAAAAAAATTATAAAAATAAAGATATGGAATTATATAGTATTAATATTGGTAAAAAAGATGGTGTTGAAATTCGTCATATTGTTGGCGCTATAATTAATGAAGGAGAAATTAATAGTCATTATATTGGTAATATAAAATTATTTCCTTTATATTCTACTATTGAATTATCTAAAATAATAAAGAAAAATATTTTAAAAAATTTTAAAAAAATAAGAATTTTAAATAAAATAATAAATATTAAATCATTTAATAGTTAAAATATTTAATATTTTATTTAAAAATATTTTATTAATATTAAATTTGATAGATATTATTTTAATGTATTAAATAATTTATAAAAATTTATTAGTCCGTTAGTTGATTCATCATAATTAGTTGATTTTGTAGAATTATTTAAATCTGATATTAAAATATTAGCCATTTTTTTACCTAATTCAACACCCCATTGATCAAAAGAAAAAATATTTAAGATTACACCTTGCATAAAAATTTTATGTTCATATAAAGCGATTAATGATCCTAAATTATAGGGTGTTATTTCTCTTAAAAAAATTGAATTACTTGGATGATTACCTATACATAATTTATATATATTATTTTTAATATTATTATCATCTTGATTTCCAAATGCTAATACTTTTGTCTGGGCTATATAATTAGATATTAATTTATTATGATGATTATTTAAATAATTATGACTAATTACTGGAGCAATAAAATCACATGGAATAAGTTTTGTTCCTTGATGTAACATTTGAAAAAATGAATGTTGACTATTAGTTCCTACATCACCCCATATAATAGGACTAGTTTGATAATTTATAATTTCACCATTTCTATCTATAGATTTACCATTAGATTCCATATTTAATTGTTGTAAATATTTTGGAAAATATCTCATATAATGATCATAAGGTATAACTACTTCTGTTTCTGATTTCCAAAAATTATTATACCAAATACTTATTAAAGACATAATAATAGGTATATTATATCTAATAGGATTATAAAAAAAATGGTTATCTATTTTATTAGCACCTTTTAATAATTTTTTAAAATTATTAAAACCAATAGATAATGATATTGGTAAACCTATAGATGACCATAAAGAAAAACGACCTCCTATCCAATCTGACAATGGTAAAATATTATCTTTATTTATTCCAAATTTTTGAGCAGAATTAATATTATTAGTTATAGCAATAAAATGTTTTGATATATTATTATTAAAATCTATATAAGAGGTATTTTCTATGAACCATTCTTTTATACTTTTTGCATTAGAAATAGTTTCTTGAGTTGTAAAAGTTTTAGAAGAAATAATAAATAAACTATTTTCAGGTTTAATTTTTTTCAAAACATCTACTAATTGAGTACTATCAATATTCGATATAAAATGTAAATTTAAATGATTTTTATAAGGTTTTAATGCTTCTGTAACCATTAATGGACCTAAATTAGAACCTCCAATTCCTATATTTATAATATCTTTAATTATATTATTTTTATATCCTTTCCATTGTCCTGAAATTACATCATCCGAAATTTTTTTAATTTTTTTTAAATTAATAATAATATTATTATATATATTTTCGTTATTTAAAAAAGTACTTGTACTATATTGATTACGTAATGCAGTATGTAAAACTGGTCTTTTTTCTGTTATATTAATATCTTTGCCATAAAACATAGAATTAATAGCATGATTATAATCAATTTCTTTAGCTAAATTAATTAAATTATTAATTGTTTTTTCATTAATTATATTTTTTGAAAAATCAAAAAGAATTTCATTTTCAAAATTAATAGAAAATTTAGAAAATCTCTCTTTATCTTCATTAAATAAATCAATTAATGTTATTTTTTTCATATCTTGAAAATGTTCTGTTAATATTTTCCAAGAAATAGTTTTTGTAGGATTTATATTTTTCATAAAAAATATCGTTTCATATATTTATTATATTAATAATAAATATATATTTTTTTTAAATATTATATATTTTAACATATCTTATATATTTTTAAAATTTTTATTTAAATATAATAAATTATAATATGATTTTAAATTACTCTATTATTCCTATAAAAAATTTTTATCAAAAAAATAATATAACAATTATTACAATTCATGGTTTATTTGGTAATACATATAGTTTACATTATATTGCAAAAATCTTAAATCAAAAATTACAATGTAAAATTATTGAAATTAATGTAAGAAATCATGGTTTATCTCCAAAAAATAATATTATGAACTATACAATTATGGCTCAAGATATATTAGATACACTAAATTATATTAGTATTAAAAATAATATTATTATTATAGGACATTCTATGGGTGGAAAAATTGCTATGACTTTAACTAAATTTATTCCTAATTTTATAAAAAAAATTATTATTCTTGATATAGCTCCTGTTAATTATTTTTATAATAATAAAAATATTTTTTTTATATTAAAAAAAATAAATAAATTAAAAATAATGACTAAAAAAAAGGCTTTTGAAATAATGAGTTTTTATATAACAAAAAAATATATAATAAAATATTTTTTAAATTCATTTTTTAATGGTAAATGGCAGTTTAATTTACCTATATTAAATAATGAATATAATAAAATATTATCGTGGGAAACTATACCTACATGGTCAGGAGAATCATTATTTTTAAAAGGAGAAAAATCTTCTTATATTAATATTTTTCACTATAAAGATTTATTTAATCAATTTCCATTAGCAAGAATATATAATATTCCTGCAGGTCATTTTTTACATATTGAAGAAACTAATATAGTTATAAATCAAATATTTAATTTTTGTTTAAAATAAAATTATTAAAGGATAATGATTAATATGTCTAAAATAGGTATTTTTTTTGGTAGTGATACAGGAAATACAGAAAATGTTGCATTGAATATTAGAAAAGAATTAGGTACTAACATTACTAATATTTTTGATATTTCTAAAAGTAGTAAACAAGATATTGAAAATTTTCCAATATTATTATTTGGTATATCTACTTGGTATTATGGTGAAGCTCAATGTGATTGGGAAGATTTTTTTCCTATCTTAAAAAAAATTAATTTTAAAAATAAAATTGTAGCTTTATTTGGATGTGGAGATCAAGAAGATTATGGAGATTATTTTTGTGATGCAATTAGTTTAATTTATAAAATTGTTAAAAAAAATAAAGCTACAATAATAGGATATTGGCCTACTTTAGGATATAATTTTACGTGCACTAAAAGTTTAAAAAATAAAGATTATTTTTTAGGATTAACTATAGATGAAGATAGACAATCTCATTTAACTTCTTTACGTATTAAAAAATGGGTTAAACAAATATCTAAAGAAATTTAATTTATTTTTTTGAAAAAAATCAATTATATTATTTAATATAATTGATTTTTTAATAATTATAATTATTTAAAATTTGTTTTTAATGATGTTATTTGATTAAAAAACAACATTTGTTTATTAGAATCTTTTTTATCTAAACAAAAATAACCTTCTCTTTCAAACTGAAAAGATTTATTTTTTTTATCTAAAACATTTTTTTCAATAAAACCATTATATATTAATAATGATTTGTTATTTAAAAAAGAAAAGATATTATCGATATTATTGATATTATCAATATTTTTTTTTATAAATAAATTATTATATATACGAAAAATAGCAGGAATAGAATAAGAAATTGATAACCAATGAATAACTCCTTTTACATTTCTATTTTTACTTACTTTTTTACCTAATGTATTAGGATCATAAGTACAATATATACAAATAATTTTTCCTTTATTATTTTTTAAAATTTTTTCTGCTTTAATTACAAAAGCATATCTTAAACGTATTTCTTTTCCTAAAGAAAGTTTTTTACTATTATTTATATTATTTTCAATAAAATCTAATTTATTTATATATATTTCTTTAGTAAAAAAAATATCTCTAAATCCCATAGTATTATCATTAGGATGATTAGGAGCAATAATTTTAATTTTTTCTTTTGTAATAGGGAAATTTGTAATAATTATTTTTAAAGGTTTTAATACAGCCATTATCCTATGAGCATTTTTATTTAATTCATTTCTAATACATGATTCAAGAGATACCATCTCTATCATATTATTTTGTTTTGTAACACCTATACGAGAACAAAATTCTTTTAAAGATGATGCAGAATAACCTCTTCTTCGTAATCCTGAAATTGTTAACATTCTAGGATCATCCCATCCATTTACGATTTTATTATTAACTAATAAATTCATTTTTCTTTTAGATAATACAGAATACTCAATATTTAACCTAGAAAATTCATATTGTTTTGGATAATGATTTATACTTATATTTTTAAGTATCCAATTATATAATAATCTATTATCTTGAAATTCTAATGTACATAAAGAATGTGTAATTCCTTCAATAGCATCTGCAATACAATGAGCAAAATCATACATAGGATATATACACCATTTATTTCCTGTTTGATGATGTTTTACAAACTTAATTCTATATAAAACAGGATCTCGTAAAAGAATAATTTTAGATTGCATATTTATTTTAGCTCTTAAAGATACACTTCCTTCAGAAAATTCACCTGATTTCATTTTTTCAAATAATTTTAAATTTTCTTGTATACTACGATTTCTATATGGACTATTTTTACCAGGAATTAATAAAGTTCCTCTAAAATGACGAATTTCTTCTATATTTAATTCATCAACATATGCTAAACCTTTATTAATTAATTCTAAAGCATATTCATATAATTGACAAAAATAATCTGATGAATATTTAATATTATCTGACCATTTAAAACCTAACCAAATTAAATCTCTTTTTATAGATTTTATATATTCAATATTTTCTTTAACAGGATTAGTATCATCAATTCTTAAATTACATTTACCATTAAAATCTTTTGCAATTTTAAAATTAAGAAATATAGATTTAATATGTCCAATATGTAAATAACCATTAGGTTCAGGTGGAAATCTTGTATATATTAAATTATATTTTTTATTTTTTAAATCATTATTAATAATTTGATAAATAAAATTATTTTTATAAGTATTATTTTTTTTATACATTGATTTATATACCGTTTTTTTATAATATAATTAATAAAAATATTCATTTTAAGTAATAAAATAGTTGACGTTCTAATTTTATATTTACATAATATATTTACAAAGAAATAAATTTTAGCTACGTAGCTCAGATGGTTAGAGCACAGCACTCATAACGCTGAGGTCATGGGTTCAATTCCCATCGTAGCTATGAAAAATTTGGCGGAAGTGGCGGAATTGGAAGACGCACCAGATTTAGGTTCTGGCATTATTTATAATATACGAGTTCAAATCTCGTCTTCCGCAAATTTTTTATATTTATATATAAAAAATTTTGGGGTATAGCCAAGAGGTTAAGGCACCGGTTTTTGATACCGGCATCCCTGGTTCAAATCCAGGTACCCCAGTTAGTTATACATTAACTAATATTATTTATATTTAATAAATTTAATGATGAATAATAGATTATTATGTTAAATAATAAATTATATATTAAAACTTGGGGCTGTCAAATGAATGAATATGATTCATCTAAGATAGCCGATTTAATGCAAAAAGAATTAAACTGTAAAATTACAGATTCTATAGAAAATGCTAATATAATTATATTAAATACATGTTCTATTAGAGAAAAAGCACAAGAAAAATTATTTCATCAATTAGGTAGATGGAAAAAATTTAAAAAATTAGATCCTAATATAATTATTGGGGTTGGAGGATGTGTTGCAGCACAAGAAGGTAAAAGAATATTAAATAGAGCTAATCATGTAGATATTATTTTTGGACCACAAACTTTACATAGAATTCCTATGATGATTAATAAAGTTCGAAAATTTAAAAAGTATTTAATTGATATTAGTTTTCCAAAAATAGAAAAATTTAATTATTTTCCATTACCACAAAAAAAAAATATTAGTGAATTTATTTCTATAATAGAAGGTTGTAATAAATATTGTACTTATTGTATAGTACCATATACAAGAGGAAAAGAAATTAGTAGACCTTATCAAGATATTATTTCTGAAATAAAAATTTTATCTATGCAAGGAGTTAGAGAAGTTCATTTATTAGGACAAAATGTTAATGCTTATAAATATGTAGATTTACAAGGTAAAATTTATAGTTTTTCAGTTTTATTAAAAATGATTTCTAAAATTAAAAATATTAAAAGAATTAGATTTACTACTAGTCATCCACAAAATTTTTCAGATGAATTAATTGAAACTTATAAAAAATTACCTCAATTAGTTAGTTTCGTTCACTTACCTGTACAAAGTGGTTCTAATAAAATTTTATCGTTAATGAAAAGAAGATATAATATTATTGAATATAAAAATATTATAAATAAATTAAAAAATATTAGACCTAATATTCAAATTAGCTCAGATTTTATTGTAGGTTTTCCAGGAGAAACAAAAAATGATTTTTATAAAACTATTTCATTAATATTAGATATTAATTTTGATATGAGTTTTAGTTTTATATATTCTCCTAGACCTGGAACACCTGCAAGCAGATTAAATAATAATAATATTAGTGAATATGAAAAAAAACAAAGATTATATATCTTACAATATTATATTAAACAACAAACTAAAAAATTTAGTAAAAAAATGTTAAATACTATACAAACTATTTTAGTAGAAGGAATATCTCCTCAGAATAAACAATTTTTTTATGGTAGAACAGAAAATAATAGGGTTGTTTTTTTTCAAAATAAATATAATTATATTGGAAAATTAGTTAATATAAAAATTACTGCTTTTTATTTATATTCATTACATGGTAAATTTATTTCTATAAGTAATAATTAATATTAATTAAAAATATTTATATAATTTTAAATTAAAATTTATTAATAAATAATATATGATAAAAATTACATTAAATTACAATAATTATTGTAAAAATTATAATAATTTACCTATGAAAAATATTTTATATAATTGGTTAAATACTATTTTTCATAGTTATAAAAAAAAATTTGTAATAAATATTTGTGTTGTAGAAAAAAAAATCATACAAAATCTTAATACAAAATTTTTAAATATTAATAAAGTAACTAATGTTTTATGTTTTTCTTATGAAGATCATTTTTTTAAAAAATTTCTTTTAGGAGACATTATATTATGTAAAGAAGTTATTGAATATGAAGCTTTAATATATAATAAAAAAATAGAAGAATATTGGGCTCATATGATTATACATTCAAGTTTACATTTATTAAAATTTGATCATATTTACGATAATGACAAAAAAATTATGCAACTAGAAGAAATTAAATTACTTAATATTCTTGGATATTCTAATCCTTATAATTAACTATATTTTATAAGATCTATATTTAAATTAAAATTTAAAATTATTATTCATAAATATGAAAATATTTAAATTAACTTAAAGTTTATTAAAAAATTAAAATAAAAGTATTTTTTAAATAATTTTTAAGTTTTAAAAAACTAAATAAACATTATTTAACTACATATATCTACAAATTATAAATGATATTTAATTATATTATTCTAATATAATATTATAAATTTTATAAATAAAATAAAAAAGTATATATAAATATGAAAAAAGAATATTTACCTAAAGAAATAGAATTATATGTACAAAAAGAATGGGAAATAAATAAAACATTTCAAGTTACTGAAGATAAAAATAAAAAAAAATTTTATTGTCTTTCTATGTTACCTTATCCTTCAGGAAAATTACATATGGGACATGTACGTAATTATACAATTGGAGATGTAATTGCGAGATATCAACGTATGTTAGGTAAAAATGTTTTACATCCTATTGGTTGGGATGCTTTTGGATTACCTGCTGAAATAGCAGCAATAAATAATAATGTAAGACCAGATATATGGACTAAAAATAATATTTATTATATGAGAAAACAATTAAAATTATTAGGTTTTAGTTTTGATTGGAATAGAGAAATAACTACTTGTCATTCTGATTATTATCGTTGGGAACAATGGTTTTTCTTAAAATTATATAATCATGGATTAGTTTATAAAAAGATTTCATCTGTAAATTGGTGTCCAAATGATCAAACTGTACTAGCAAATGAACAAGTTCATAATAATTGTTGTTGGAGATGTAATAGTATTGTGATAAAAAAATCTATTTCTCAATGGTTTCTTAAAATAACTAATTATGCTGAAGAATTATTAAATTCATTAAAAAAATTAAATGGTTGGCCTAAAAAAGTTAAAACTATGCAAATTAATTGGATAGGTAAAATAGAAGGTTTAGAAGTAAATTTTTATATTTTTAATAATAATTATAAAATAAAAGTTTTTATAGAAAATATTGATTTTTATACTGATATTTGTTTTATAAAAATATTATTTAATCATCCTATATGTATAAAACTTTCCTATTTAAATAGTAAAATTAATAATTTTATAAAATCATCTAATTTATTATTAGAAATGAATTCTGTTAAAGAATTATGTATTAATAGTGAATTATTTGCTGTTGATACAATAACAAAAAAAAAAATTCCTATCTTTATAGTTAATAAAATTTATAATGATTATGACATTCAAGTAAGTATTGGACTTCCTACACATAATAAAGAAGATTATATATTTACCCAAAAATATAATATACCTATTATATTAGATCAAAATATAAATTTTTTAATTAATAAAAATAATATTCAATTATTTATTAATAATTTAATTAAAAAAGGTATAGCAAAAAAAAAAAAATATTATCGTTTAAAAGATTGGAGTATTTCAAGACAACGTTTGTGGGGTACACCTATACCAGTAATTATATTAAATAATAAAAAAATTATTCCTTTAACAGAAAAAGACTTACCAATATCATTTCCTAGTAAAATATTTAGTCAAAATATAGAAGATAATTATAGTACTAAAATTAATAATAATTTAGATTGGTTTAAATATAATTTTAATGGTTTAAAGGGTATTAGAGAAACTGATACTTTTGATACTTTTATAGAATCTTCTTGGTATTATGCAAGATATACCTGTCCTAAATACAATAAATCAATGATAAATAAATCTTCTGCAAAATATTGGTTACCTGTTGATCAATATATAGGTGGTATAGAACATGCTACTATGCATTTAATGTATTTTAGATTTTTTCATAAATTAATGAGAGATTTTAACTTATTAGATACTGATGAACCAGTAAAAAATTTATTATGTCAAGGTATGGTTTTAGCTGATTCATTTTATTATATAGATAAAAATAATAAATATCATTGGATATCACCTGAAAATGTTATTATAAAAAAAAGAGATAAAAATAATAATATTATTGATGTTGAAGATAATACAGGTATAAAATTAATATATAATGGCATGATAAAAATGTCTAAATCAAAAAATAATGGAGTAGACCCAGAAAATATAATAAAAAAATATGGTGCTGATGTTTTACGACTTTTTATAATGTTTGCTGCTCCTCCTCATTTATCTTTAGAATGGAAAGAATCTGGAATTAAAGGAATGTTAAGATTTTTAAAAAAAATATGGAAATTTATTTATCAACATAATAAATCTAATTATTATATTAAAAATATTAATAAAGAAAAAATATATTTACAAATGAATATAAAACAAACATTATTACAAGAATATATAAATAAAATAATAATTAAAGTATCAGATGATATTGAAAGAAGACAAGTTTTTAATACAGCAATCGCATCAATAATGTTATTAACAAATAAAGTAATTAAATATAAAATTTCTGATATAAAAGATTATGTTATTATTCATGATGCATTAATAGTTATTATTAAAATGTTATATCCATTTACACCACATTTTTGTTTTGTATTATGGAAATATATGGGTAATAAAAATAACATTGATTATGAAAAATGGCCTGTAATTATTAATACTCAACTAAATATAAAAAAATTGTTAAATATTATTGTACAACTTAATGGGAAAAAAAAATATATTATAAAAATCCCATATATTTATCAAAATTCTAAAAATAATATTAAAAAATATATATTTAATAATGATAAAATATCAAAATTAATATTAAATTATAATATAATTAAAACTATATATATACCAAATAAAATTTTTAATATAGTTACTGAATAATAAAAAATTTTATAATATTTTTGTCAAATTTTTTTATTAATGATATTATTAATATAATTAAAATTATGTAATTTATGATTTAATCATATGAATAATATTTTTTATGAATCAAATTTTAATAAAAAATACAAATATTAATATTTATAAAAATATATATAATTGCTATATAATAATTGGTAATGAACCTTTATTTATAAAAAAAACAATTATTAATTTACGTAATCAAGTAAAAATATTAAATTTTATAGAATATAATTCTATAATTATAGATAATAAAATTGAATGGAATTTAATTTTTAGAAAATTTTTAGAAAAAAATTTTTTTTATAAAAAAAAAATAATTAATCTTATTTTTCTTAATAAAAAAATATTTGTTAAATTTAAAGAAAAAATAAATTATCTTTTTAAAATTATTAATATTGATATTATACTTATTTTAGAAATTCATACAAATATTGCTATTACTTCAAATTTTATTTTTAAAATAATTAATATTAAATTATTTTTATTAGTTATATGTAATAAATTAAATAATATACAATTAATTCATTGGATTAATCTTAAAATTAAAAAATTAAATATATTATTAGATGATTATAATTGTAAATTACTATGTTATTTATATGAAGATAATTTAACATTTTTATATCAAACTATTAAAGATATATCTGTATTATATCCTAAAAAAAATAATATTAATTCAAAAATTATTTTAAATATCACAAATAATTTTTTATTTATAAAATGTTATGATTTAATTGATTCTATATTATTAGGAGAAAAACAACATAGTATTAATATAATAATAAAAATGAAACATGAAGAAATAAATCCTTTTTTAATATTAAATAAAATAACAGATAATATTTTTATCCTTTTAAAATTAAAAAGAAATATAAATAAAAATAATTTTTATTTATTATTAGAAAAATTTTTAATACCTAAAAATAAATATATGATTTTAATTAATTTATTAAAAAAAATTACTTATAATCAATTATATCTATCAATTAAATTATTATTAGAAATAGAAATAAATATAAAAAGTTTTTTAATTCATGATTATATAAAAAAATACTTTTGGATAGATTTGGAAAAATTAATTTTATTACTTTCTTAAAATATATATAAATATAAAATATTTAATTTTTATTAACAACAAAGGAAATAATTATCTAATGAACTTAGATTTAAAAAATTTTCAAAAAAATTCAAAAGCATCCCAAATTTTTTTTAAAAGAATAATAATATCATTAATAATAATTATTATTCTTTTATTTATTTTATTATTTAATTTATATAATCTACAAATAAATAATTTTAATTATTATCAAAAAAAATCTAAAAAAAATTATATCAAATTATTTCCTTTAGAACCTACAAGAGGATTAATTTATGATAGAAATGGAATAATATTAGCTATGAATAAGATTTATTATAAATTATCTATAATTCCTTCTTCTAATATTAAAAATACTATAAAACAAATAATAGAATTACAATCTATAATTTATCTATCAAATAATGATATAAATTTATTTATAAAAAAATTTGAAAAAAATAATTTACGTCCAATAACTTTAAAATTACATTTAAGTGATATAGAGACATCAAAATTTTTTTTTAATAAATATAAATTTCCAAATATTTTTTTAAAAACTTATCAAAAAAGATTTTATCCTTATGGTAAGTTATGTGCTCATATTATTGGATATGTATCAAAAATTAATAATGAAGATCTACAAGATTTAATAAAAAAACATAAAAAAAATAATTATATTAATACAAAAAATATTGGTAAAGTAGGTATTGAAAAATATTATGAAGATATTTTACATGGAGTTACTGGATATAAAAAAATGGAAGTAGATAATGCAGGTCATATTATACGTCAAATATCTCAAAAACTTCCGTATTCAGGTGGTGATATTATTTTAACTATAGATATTAAATTACAAAAATATATTACATCATTAATACCTAATAATATACGTTCTGCTATTGTTGTTAGTTATCCTAAAAATGGTAGTATTTTAGCTATGGTTTCTACTCCTAGTTTTAATCCAAATTTATTCATAAATGGAATTACTAAAAAAGATTTAAATATTTTATTAAATAATAAAAATAAACCACTAATTAATCGTGTTATTCAAGGAATATATCCTCCAGCATCAACAGTTAAACCATATATATCTATAGCTGCTTTAAAATTAAAATTAATAGATGAAAATACTATTATTTTTGATCCTGGATGGTGGAAGATACCAAAATATAATACATCTTATAAAGATTGGAAAAAAACCGGTCATGGTTATTTAAATATTATTAAGTCATTAGAAGAATCAGCTGATACTTTTTTTTATCAAATAGCTTTTAATATGGGTATTAATAAATTACATTTTTGGATGGAAAAATTTGGTTATGGAAAATTAACAGATATTGATTTATTTAATGAAAAATCAGGTAATTTACCAACACAAGAATGGAAATTAAATCATATACAGGATTCTTGGTGTCAAGGAGATACTATATCAGTAGGTATAGGACAAAGTTATTGGAATGCTACACCAATACAAATGCTTAAAGCATTAATGATATTAATTAATAATGGAGTCGTAAAACAACCTCATCTTTTAAAAGAAATAAAAATAAATAATAAATATTATCCTTTTAAATCTAAACATTATTCTTCAATTAATAATATTCCTTATAAATATTGGTATTTAGTAAAAACTGGAATGTATGGAGTAGCAAATCATAGTAACGGTACTGCTTATAAAAGTTTATCATCTTCAAAATATAAAATAGCTGCTAAATCTGGTACAGCACAAGTTTTTAATTTAAAGAATAAAAACATACATAATATTCATTTAATCAAAGAAAATTTAAGAGATCATAAACTTCTAATAGCTTTTGCTCCTTACGAAAATCCACAAATAGCTATTGTAATTATTATTGAAAATAATAATAGTTTATTAATAGGAAATATTATGAGAAAAATTTTTGATTATATTTTCTTACATAAAAAAGATTATAAAATACAATAATTTAATAATAAATATCAAAATATGAAAAATAATAATTTATTTAAAAAATTTTTTATTTCAAAATTACATATAGATCTAATGTTATTTATATGTATCATATTAATACTATTTATGAGTATTATAGTTCTATGGAGTGCTTCTGGAACAAATGATTATGTATTAAAAAATAGATTAATCCAAATAATATTTGGATTAATTTTAATGATAATAATTGCACAAATTCCCCCAAAATTTTTTGAACAATGGGCGTTTATATTATATTTTATTTGTATTTTTTTATTAATAATTGTTTATTTAACTGGACATAGTAGTAAAGGAGCACAAAGATGGTTAGATTTAGGATTCATAAAATTTCAACCATCGGAAATAATGAAAATAGCAATTCCTTTAGTTATATCTAAAATAGTAAGTAAAAGTATTTATCCTATGCCAATTAAAACATATTTAAAAGCAATTATTTTTATTATTATTCCTACAATTCTTATAATTAATGAACCTGATTTAGGCACTGCTGTTTTAATCGATATTTCTGGATTATTTATTTTATTTTTATCAGGAATATCATGGAAAATAATTTTTAATAGTTTATTAGTAATAATACTAATTATGCCCATATTATGGTTATTTTTTATTCATGATTATCAAAAAGAAAGAATTTTTATGTTATTTCATCCAGAACATGATCCTTTAAAAGCAGGATATCATATTATTCAATCTAAAATAGCTATCGGATCAGGAGGATTATTTGGAAAAGGATGGTTAAATGGAACTCAAAATCAATTAAAATTTTTACCTGAAAGATCTACAGATTTTATATTTTCTGTTTTGGCAGAAGAATTTGGATTTACAGGAATATTATTATTAATGATTTTATATATGTTATTAATATTACGAGGAATATTTTTAGCTTTAAAAACAGAATATTTTTTTGGAAAAATTATGATTAGCGGTATAATAATAGTATTATTTTTTTATATTTTTATTAATATTGGTATGGTTAGTGGTTTATTACCCGTTGTAGGTATACCTTTACCTTTATTTAGTTATGGAGGATCATCTCTTATAGTAATTTTAACTAGTTTTGGTATTATAATGTCTATTCATACTCATAAAAAAAAACATACTTAAAAATATATTAAAATATTAAAAAAAGAATTTTTATAAATAATTTTATATTCAATAATAAATATTATTTATACACAATATATATTATTATATAAATTTAAAATTAAATTTTATGGATATTATTAATGAAAAAAATATTTAATTTTAGTCCAGGTCCATCAATGATTCCTCGTGAAGTATTATTACAAGCACAAAATGAATTAATTAATTGGAATAATTTAAATTTTTCAGTTATGGAAATTAGTCATAGAAGTAAATATTTTATTAATTTAGTTGAAGAATTTGAAAATAATTTACGTATTTTAATGAATGTTCCTAAAACATATAAAATATTATTTTGTCAAGGTGGAGCAAGAACACAATTTGCTGCTATTCCAATGAATTTATTAAATTATAATCAAAATGCTGATTATGCAAATATTGGATATTGGTCTTATAAAGCAATAGAAGAAGCAAAAAAATATTGTGTACCTAATATTATTAATACTAAAAAAATAATTAATAATATTATATATATAAAACCAATAAATGAATGGCTATTAAATAATGAATCAGTATATATTCATTATTGTGCTAATGAGACTATAGAAGGAATTGCTATAAACGAAGAACCTAATTTTAAAAATAAAATTGTTGTTGCAGATTTATCTTCTACTATACTTACTAAAAAAATTGATATATCACGTTATGGAATAATATATGCTAGTACTCAAAAAAATATTGGTCCATCTGGTTTAACTATTATAATAATTAGAGATGATTTAATTATAAAAAAAAATTATCGTAAAGAATTACCATCTGTTTTAAATTATAAAATTATTGCTGATAATAATTCAATGTTTAATACACCCCCAACATTTTCATTATATTTATCTAGTTTAGTTCTAAAATGGTTAAAGAGAAAAGGTGGTATCAAATATATTAATAAAATTAATCAAAAAAAAGCTGATTTATTATATTCTACTATAGATAATAGTAAAATTTATATAAATAATGTATCTATTAAAAATAGATCATTAACTAATATTATTTTTAATATTAATAAAAAAAATATAGAAAATATATTTTTAAAAAAAGCAGAAAATCAGGGATTATATTTTCTTAAAGGACATAGTATTTTAGGTGGTATAAGAGCTTCAATATATAATGCTATGCCTATAGAAGGAATACAAACTTTAGTAAAATTTATGAATAGTTTTGAAAAATTATATATATAAATGATATTATTAATAATATTATTATATAAATAAAATTATTTGTTATGAAAAATATTTTAACTTTAAAACCTATTAATAAAATTAATGGTTGTATTAAATTACCAGGATCTAAAAGTATTTCTAATAGAGTATTATTACTATCTGCTTTATCAAAAGGAAAAACTAAATTAATTAATTTATTAAATAGTGATGATATTACTCATATGCTTAATGCTTTAAAAGCATTAGGTATTAAATATACTTTATCAAATAATAATACTGTTTGTGATATTATAGGTAATAGTAAATTTTTTCAGCATAAAAAAAAATTAAAATTATTTTTAGGTAATGCTGGAACCGTTATAAGACCATTAACTGCACTTTTATCTTTAAATAATAATTGTGATATTATATTAACTGGCGAACCACGTATGTTAGAAAGACCTATTGGTCATCTTGTAGATGCTTTACGTAGTGGTGGTGCTAAAATAGAATACTTAAATAATAAAAATTATCCACCTATTCGTTTAAAAGGAGGATTTACAGGAATAAATAATATTAAAATAGAGGGATCTATATCTAGTCAATTTTTAACTTCATTATTAATAATTTGTCCTTTATTAAAAATGAATACTTCAATTTTTATAAAAGAAAAATTAGTTTCTCAACCATATATTGATATAACAATTAAATTAATGAATGTATTTGGTGTAAATATATATAATAATAATTATTCTAATTTTATTATTCTCGGAAATCAAAATTATTCTTCTCCAGGAGAATATATAATTGAAGGTGATGCATCATCTGCTTCTTATTTTTTAGCTGCTGCTGCTATTAAAGGAGGAACAATTAAATTAATTAATATTAATAAAAATAGTATTCAAGGAGATATTAAATTTATTAATGTATTAAGTAGTATGGGAGCAAAAGTATATAATGGACAAAATTATATTTCTTGCTCTCGTAATAAATTAAATTCTATTAATATGGATATGAATCATATTCCTGATACTGCAATGACTATAGCAGTAACTAGTTTATTTGCTAAAGGTACAACTATTATTAAAAATATTTATAATTGGCGTGTTAAAGAAACTGATCGTATAACAGCAATGGTTAATGAATTACGTAAAACTGGAGCTTATATAATAGAGGGAAAAGATTATATTATTATTACTCCACCTAAAGATATAAAAAGTACTATTATTGAAACTTATAATGATCATAGAATGGCAATGTGTTTTTCATTACTATCTTTATCTAATAAATTAGTACATATTATAAATCCTAATTGTATTAGAAAAACATATCCGAATTATTTTAGAGAATTAAAAAAAATTAGTTATTATTAAATAATAATTTTAAGTTAATTATAAATTTAAAAAATAAAATTAATTTTGTATAAATTAATAATTTTATGTATAGTTGCAGTAAAATATTATTGATGTTAAATTTAAATTAATTATTTGTATTTTTTAATATATTTAAAATATTAAATTTAAAATTTAATAAAAATTATATTTATAATTTTTATTATAATTTTAATTAAATTCTCATAATATGGATTATATGAGTTTTTTAAAAAAATAATACTTAAAGGATTTAAGTTGATATTTATTTAATGTATTCGAAGTTATCAATATGACTGAATGTTTTTCTCAATTATTTGAACAATCTTTAAAAGATAATATTATTAATATAGGTTCTATAATTACTGGAGTTGTAATTTCTATTGAAAAAGATATTGTATTAGTAGATGCAGGTTTAAAATCAGAATCTTCTATTCCTATAGAACAATTTAAAAATTCTCAAGGAATTATTGAAATTAAAGTAGGAGATAAAGTAGATGTTGCACTAGATACCATAGAAAATGGATTTGGAGAAACAATATTATCTAGAGAAAAAGCTAAAAGACATGAAGCATGGTTAATATTAGAAAAATCATATAGTAATACTACTAATATTACTGGTATTATTACCGGTAAAGTTAAAGGAGGTTTTACTGTAGATTTAAATGGAATTAGAGCTTTTTTACCTGGTTCTTTAGTAGATATTAGACCAATAAGAGATACTTTTCATTTAGAAGGAAAAGATTTAGATTTTAAAGTTATTAAATTAGATCAAAAACGTAATAATGTAGTTGTTTCTAGAAAAGCAGTAATAGAATCTGAAAATAGTGCTGAAAGAAATCAATTATTAAATACCTTACATGAAGGCATAAAAATTAAAGGTTTAGTTAAAAATCTTACTGATTATGGAGCTTTTGTTGATTTAGGTGGAGTTGATGGATTATTACATATTACAGATATGGCATGGAAAAGAGTAAAGCATCCTAGTGAAATTGTTAATATAGGAGAAGAAATTTTTGTTAAAGTATTAAAATTTGATAAAGAAAAAACTAGAGTTTCATTAGGTTTAAAACAATTAGGAGAAGATCCATGGATATCTATTACTAAACGTTATCCTGAAAATCAAAAAGTAATAGGACGAGTAACTAATTTAACAGATTATGGATGTTTTGTTGAAATAGCAGAAGGAATAGAAGGATTAGTACATATATCTGAAATGGACTGGACTAATAAAAATATTCACCCTTCAAAAGTAGTAAAAATTAATGATAAAGTAGAAGTTATGGTATTAGATATTGATGAAGAAAGAAGAAGAATTTCTTTAGGACTAAAACAATGTACTATTAATCCATGGTTAAAATTTTCAGAAAATCATAATAAAGGTGATAAAGTAAAAGGTAAAATAAAGTCTATAACAGATTTTGGTATTTTTATTGGTTTAAGTGGAGGTATTGATGGTTTAGTCCATTTATCAGATCTATCTTGGGTTAATAATGGTGAAGAAGAAGTACGTAATTATAAAAAAGGAGATGAAATTACAGCTATAGTTCTTCAAGTAGATTCTGAAAGAGAAAGAATATCTTTAGGAATTAAACAATTAATTGAAGATCCATTAAATAATTATATTATAGCTCAAAAAAAAGGAAGTATTGTTACTGGTAATATTATTAGTATTGACCCTAAAACAATATTTATAAAATTTACAGATGGAATTTTAGGTAATATAAAATTATCTGATCAAATAAATTGTAAAATTGAAAATTTTATTAAACATTTTAAAGTATCAAACAATATTGAAGGTAAAATAATTAATATTGATAGAAAAAATAGATTAGTAAATCTTTCTATAAAAATTAAAGAAATAGAAAATAATATTTCAAAAAAAGATAAAGATAAATCTGTTTTTGCTAATGCTATGACTGAAGCTTTTAAAGCTGCAAAATGTGAATAAATTTTATTTATAATTAAAAATCAATTATACTAATAATTGTAACAAAAACAATAGGGTATATTAATGAATAAATCTGAATTAATTAATAATTTAATATCAGAAAATAAAAATAATAAAATTCCAATTAATATTATTAAAAATATAGTAGAAGAAATATTACATTATATGATTTTAAATTTTTCTCAAGGTCATAGAATAGAAATTAGAGGGTTTGGTAGTTTTTCTTTATATTATAAAGCATCAAGGATAGGACGCAATCCTAAGACTGGTAGTCTATTACAATTAAAATCTCGATATATCATACATTTTAAACCAGGAAAACAATTAAAAGAAAAAATAAACTTTTAAATAAATTAATTTAAACGTTTTAAATAAAAATAAAATATTATATATATAATGAACTATATAATCATACCAGTAACTAATTTTTTTCAAAATTGTTGTATAATATGGTGTTCAACTACTTTACATGCAGCCATAATTGATCCTGGAGGAGAACATAATAAAATTATAGATAATATAATTAAATATAAACTGTCTGTAAAAAAAATATTAATAACTCATGGTCATTTAGATCATATTGGTTCTGCATATATATTATCTAATATATATAAAATACCTATTTTAGGACCTCATAAAAAAGATTATTTTTGGATAAAAAATATTAATTTTCAAAAAAATATTTTTCAAATACCTAGTTGTACTTTTACAAAAAATATATGGTTAAAAAATAATAATCAAATATCAATAGGTAATCTTATATTAACAGTATATCATTGTCCAGGTCATACTCCTGGACATATAGTTTTTTTTAATAAATTAAGTAATATTTTAATATCAGGAGATGTAATTTTTAAAAAAAATATTGGTAGAACTGACTTACCATTAAGTAATTATAATGATTTAATTTGTTCTATAAAACAAAAAATACTACCATTAGGTAATAATGTAATTATTATTCCAGGTCATGGTCCTATAACTAATATAGGTTATGAAATATTAAATAATCCATTTTTAAAAAAAAATTACTAAAATAATTTAAAATACTAACTAACTATCTATTCAAATTAATAATTATTAGATAGTTAATTAGTTTTTTGTAATATTTAAAATAATAAATTTTTGTATTAGAAATAATATGTTAATCCTAAGCCAATCATATTTTTATTTGGTATTCTACTACTTTGTACATATTCAGTATTATTTAATAAACTAATTTTATATCCTAAATAAGCTAAAAAATTTTTACTGAAAGAATATGAAGTACCAATAGTTAAATATTTAGCTAAATCAATTTTTCCAGCAGGGAAATCACTTCCTGGAGGGATATTATATCCTTGTGATTGTAAATATGATATTGAAGCTTGTATATTATCATTAAAAGTATATTGACCTAAAAATTCTAAACTTTTAGTTTTATTTGCTAATAAATAATCATCATTATGATTATATCTTACTGAATTATTAGTTTCACTAAATACAGTTGATAAATATATATTTTTTTTATTATATTTTATACCTAATGCATAAGCATTAGATAATTTTTTATTATCATCTTTTTTTTTAAATTTTTGTACTAATTTTATTTTTTTATGTTTTTTATCTATTTTTTTAAAATAAGGGTGAAAGAAAAAATATTTAGCAAATGATGAATTAGGATCAGGATTACTATAAGAAGAAAAATAAGATCCAATAATATTAATTCCAAAACCTAAATTATATTCAATTGAAGTTCCCCAACCAGGACCATTTTGTTCTAATTTATTAAAATTATTATTTCCTTGATATTGTAAAGCAATATTTAATCCATCCAAACCTAAGAAATTATTGTTTCTATATGTTGTTAAATTATTTGCTTTAGCAAACATAAAATGATCATTAGTATAATATACTTCTTCATCAAATATAGGAAATTTCTTTATGTATGAAGTAGTATCATATAATATACCATAATTTCTACCATAACTTATGGTCATACCATTATATTGTAATCCTAAAAATCCTAGTTGTAAGATAATAGGATAACGTACATTAAATTCAGGTTTATTTGTTTTTATACCAGATTTAAGTTCATTTATTTGTATAGTATATTCAAATTGTCCAAATGCTTTTAAATTATCATTAATAATTGATGTACCTTTTAATCCTAAATCAAAATTATATTTTTCTACACTTTTTGTTGACTTAGCTTTTTTTTTAGAAATAATATTTTTTACATTTAGATTTCCATATAAATCTAATGTTTGATTATTTTTATTATAAATTTCATCAGCATATACAATGTTAAATAATAATAAAAATGGTATTAATATTTTTAATATATTAAATTTCATAATTACCCTCGATAATATATTTTTATAATATTTATTAATTATTTAAATATATTTAATATTAATAATATTACTTTATTTTTTTAGTTCAGAAAACTAATATTTAATTTTATTTATAATTCTTTTTCTTATAATGAATTTAATTAAAATTTAGCATTATATGGAGTTCTTGGAAATGGAATTATTTCTCTAATATTATTAGATCCTGTAATATATGATAAAAATCTTTCAAATCCCAAACCAAATCCAGAATGTATAACAGTACCGTATTTTCTTAAATCACGATACCACCAATAATCTTTTTTATTCAATTTTAATTCATTAATTCTATTATCTAATATATTTATTCTGTGTTCTCGTTGAGAACCACCTATAATTTCTCCTATATCTGGAAATAAGATATCCATGGAAGCAACTGTTTTTTTATCATTATTAAGATACATATAAAAAGCTTTTATTTCTTTTGGATAATTATATACTATTACTGGTCTATCAAAGTAATTATTAGTTAAATATTTTTCATGTTCTATAGATAAATCTTTTCCCCATATTATTTTATTTTTAAATTTTTGTTTATTTTTTAATAATATTTTAATAGCTTTATTATAATCAATAATTATAAATTTATTTAATATAATTTTATTAATTTTATTAATTAAATTAATTTTATTAATTTTTGATAAAAAATTAATTTCATCTATATGATTATCTAAAATTTTTATACATAAATACTTTAATAATTTTTCGGATAAATCAATAATATTTTTTAAATTTGCAAATGACATTTCTATTTCTAGCATCCAAAATTCAGCTAAATGTCGATTAGTATTAGAATTTTCTGCTCTAAAAGTAGGACCAAACGTATACACTTTAGACATGGAACATGCATATGCTTCTAAATTTAATTGTCCGGATACAGTTAAAAAAGATTCTTTACCAAAAAAGTCTTTTTTAAAATTTATTTTTTGATCTTTATCCAAAAATAAATTTTGAAAATTAAGAGTAGAAACTCTAAACATTTTACCTGATCCTTCAGTATCTAAAGTAGTAATTAATGGAGTATTAATCCAAAAAAAATTTTTTTTATGAAAAAAATTATGAATATATAAAGCTGTATTATGTTTTATTCTAGTAATACTACTAATTAATTTAGTACGTGATCGTAAATGAGATACTGTTCTTAAATATTCTAAACTATGTTTTTTAGGTGAAATAGGATATTTTTCAGGATTTTTAACCCAACCTAAAATCTTTATTTTTGAAGCTTGTATTTCATAATTTTGTAATTTTTTAGGAGATTTTACTAATTTTCCTATAATCATTAAAGAACAACCACTAGTTATTAATAATATTTCTTCCTTATAATTGTTTAATGATGAATTAGCTATGATTTGAATATCATCTATACATGAACCATCATATAAAACAATAAAAGTTATTCCTGTTTTAGAATTTCTTTTTGTACGAACCCATCCACCTATAGTTATTTCACTATTAATTTTAACTTTATCTTTTATTAATTGAGAAATACTAGAAACTAAAATCATAATTTTTTCTCTTTATTTAAATTTTATCTTATAGTATTTAAATTTATAAAAATTAAATTTTTAAAATATTACGTGCATTTTTTTCTGTATAAAATTGTAATAATTTAAAATTTTCATTTCTTATATATGCCATTTTTTTTAAAAGATAATATAAAAAAAATGGTTCATTTCTATTTTTTGTTATATCATAATAATTACTATTATTTATTTTTTTAAATGATAAAAAAGGTGAATCTGTTTCTGTTAATAAATGATCTTGGGGTATTAATTTAAGATCATTTATAGATGATAATCTATATTTTTTATTAAAGAATAATCCAGATATACTTATAGATAAATTCATAGATAAACATTGTTCCAATTCATATTTATTACCAGAAAAACAATGAATTATTGATTGAGGAATTTTACTAATCCAAGGAGATAATTCTTTAATAAAAATATTAAAAGCATTACGACAATGTAAAAATACTGGTATAAATAGACTTGATGCTAATTCTAATTGTGAGTTAAAAGCAAATAATTGTTCTTTTATAGAAGATTTATTTCTATAAAAATCTAAACCACACTCTCCTATTGCTACTACTTTTTTTTTAGATATAATATAATTCATATTATGAATTGTATTTTTTTCCCATAAATTAGCATAATGAGGATGTATTCCTACAGTAGACCAACAATAATTATTATATTTTTTAACAATTTTATATGCATTATAACTATCAATAATATTAGATCCTATAACTAACATACCATTTATTCCTTTATTTATTGCTCTATTAATAACTGAATCAAGATCTTTATTAAATTGTACATGAGTTAAATTAACACTAATATCAAACATTATTTAATATCCTTATCATAAACAAATATAATAAATTTATTATATTAATCATTATTATCTATATTTTTTTTATTTATTTTATTAACTACTTTAATACCTAATTTTCTAAAACTTTCTGCTTGAGAAATAATATTACCTTTTCCTGTAAATAATTTTTTTTTTACTGAATTGTAATTTTCTTGTAATTTATTTAAAATTTTTTCAATATTATATATATCTTCTATAAAAAGTCTAATTTTATCATATAATTTTGTAGCTTTATTAGCTATTATTAAAGAATTTTTATTTTGTTTATCAAAACGCCATAAATTACTAATTGTTCTAAGAGTAACCATTAATGTTGTTGGACTAACTAACATGATATTTTGTTTTAATGCTTCATTTAATAATGAAGGTTTATAACCTATAGCTATTAAAAATGCTGGTTCTATAGGAATAAACATAATTATATAATCTAATGATTTAATATTAGATAAATTTTGATAATTTTTACTACTTAATAAACGTAAATGATTTCTAATAGCAAGAATATGTTCTTCTAAAGCTTTATTTTTAGATTTATTATTATCAGAATTAAAATAACGTTCATAAGCTACTAAAGTCATTTTAGAATCAATTATTATATTTTTATCATGAGGTAATTTTATTATTATATCAGGTTGTATTTTTTTTTTATTATCTTTTAATTTAATTATTTTCTGAATTTCATATTCATATCCTTTTCTTAATCCTGATGATTCTAATATTTTATTTAAAATTAATTCACCCCAGTTACCTTGAATTTTATTATTTCCTTTTAAAGCATTTGTTAAATTAATTGCTTCTTGAGATAAATGATTATTTAATTTTTGTAAATTACGTAACTCATAAGTTAATATATTTCTTTCAGAAGATTCTTGATGTAAATTATTTTGAAGTTGATTTTTAAAATCATTTAACTGATCTTTTAATGGATTAATTATATTTTTTATATTTTTATTATTATTTTCATTAATTCTTTTTTCATTATTTTCTAAAATTTTATTAGCTAAATTTGTAAATTCTAAATTTAAATAATTTTTATTTTTTGTCATTAATATTTCTTTTTTTTCATAAAAAATAATTAAATCTTTTAATTGAGTTTTAATTTTACTTATTTCTGATTTTAAATTAGAAATAATCTCTAATTTATTTGATATTATGATTTTTAAATCTTTATTTTCTAATTTTAAAAATTGTAAATTATTATTTTTTTCTATAGTAAGAATTAATTTAATTTCTAGTTTTTTTAATTTATTGTTTAAATCGTTTTCTAAATATAATCTTTTTTTAGATTCATAATTTAATTTATTATTTTCTTTTGTTATTTGTTCTAAAATTTTTTCATTTATTTTAAATTTTAAATTTAATTTATTTAAATTTTCAATTTTCTTTTTATATAGCAATATAAAAAGAAAAATTAATATTAATTCTAAAAAAATAAATATTTTGTAGTATAACATATTATTTTCATTGTATAGTAATATATAATTATAATTTATATTAAATGAAAAAATTATTTTATAAAATAATTAAAATATTTCAGTTGACTTTTAATAATAAATATGAATAAATTATTTATTGATAGGCTTGTAGCTCAGATGGTTAGAGCACACCCCTGATAAGGGTGAGGTCGGTGGTTCAAATCCACTCAAGCCTAAAAAAAAGGGGCTATAGCTCAGATGGTAGAGCATCTGTTTTGCACGCAGAGGGTCAGCGGTTCGATCCCGCTTAGCTCCAATATTTAAAGGATATTTCATTTTTAAAATATTTTATTGATTTTTAAAAAAAAGAAACTTAATCATATTTTTTTTTAAAAAATTAAAATGTTTTTTATTCATCATATTTAAATTATTTTCGTTTATTAGTTTAGTTTGTTGATTTAACCATTGATTCCATGCTTTTTTAGATATTTGATTAAAAATAATTTGGCCTATATATTCTGGATAGATATAATAATCTAATCCTTTCATTCTACATTGATAAAATATACAAAAAATTTCTCTAGACATGTTAAATCTTCCAATATTTAATTAAATTAATATAATAATAAGAATATTTTACATGAATTTATACAAAAATATAATAATGAAAAATGATATAAAAAGTTTTGTTTGTCGTTATAGAAAATTAAGTATATTAAAAAAAAATATATTAGAAAAATATTCATGTATATTTAATATTAAATTTCAAGTTAATCCTATAAATTTTAATTTAATATTCCATAATAATTTACCAAATATACTTGATATTGGTTTTGGAACTGGAGAGTTACTTATTGATATTGCTATTAACAATCCTCAATATAATTTTATTGGAATTGAAGTATATATACCAGGAATAATTAATTGTTTAAAAAATATTAGTAAAAATAAAATAAATAATTTAAAATTAATTAATTATAATGCTGTAGATGTCTTACAAAAAATGATTCCTTATAATTATATAAAATTAATTCAAATATATTTTCCTGATCCTTGGCCAAAATTAAAACATAAAAAAAGAAGATTATTAACTCATAAATTTTTAAAACAAATATTTTTATTATTACAAAATAAAGGAATATTATATATTATTACGGATAATAGAGAATATAAAGATTTTATTATTTCTAATATTAATTATATTAATTATAATAATAATATCATTATATCAGATACGTTTAAAACAATATATAAAAATTTTCATAATTTATCACCAACAAAATTTTTTAAAAAAGCACAAAAAGAAAATAAACAAATATGGATTTTAGAATATAAAAAAATTAATTATTTTAAATAAATATTTCTAATAAATTATTTAAAAATAAATAACCTTTTTTAGTAACTATAAAATAATCTTTATTATGTTTAATATATCCTAATTTTTCTGATTTTTTTATATTAGAATTAATAGAATTAATATTTATTCCTGTAATTAGAGTAAATTCTTTCTTTGAAAATTTTTCTAAAATACGAAATTTATTTAAAAAAAATTCTAATATTATATTATAATTATTAACTTTATTACTAGAAAATAAATAATGACCATTCATATATTTTGTTATATTATTATTTTTAATAGTACGAATAACTTCTCCATTACTCATAGTAAATTTACCATGAGCAGAACATCCTATACCAATATAATCACCAAAATTCCAATAATTTAAGTTATGTTTACATTTAAAAATATCTTCTTTTGCAAAAGAAGATATTTCATAATTTATATATCCATATTGTTTTAAAATTTTTTTTCCTTCTTTAAATATTTTCCATAAAACATTATGTTTTGGTAAATTTTTTGGTTTATATTTTCCAAATATTGTATTTGGTTCTATTGAAAGTTGATACCATGATATATGTTTTGGATGAAATAATAATGTTTGATATAAATCATTTTTAGCTGATTTTAAAGATTGTCCTGGTATACCATAGATTAAATCTATATTAAAATTTATTAAATTACTATCAATTACTGTATTAATTGCATTAATAGCATCTTTTGACGAATGAATTCTACCTAATAATTTTAGGCTAATATCATCAAAACTTTGGACACCTATAGAAATACGATTAATTCCACTTTTTTTATATTCTAAAATATTTTTTTTATTAATAGATGAAGGATTTGCTTCTATAGTAATTTCAGCTGTTTTTTTTATGTATATTTTTTTTGTAATTTCATTTAATAAATAAGAAATTAATTTTCCGTTTATTAAGCTAGGAGTACCTCCTCCAAAGAAAATACTTTTAATATGAATTTTTTTTTTTAAAAATAATAAATCATTATCTAAATCACATAATAAACTATTAATATATTTTAACTTTACATCTTTATATAAATTATTATTAGAAATAATTAAAGAATAAAAATCACAATAAGGACATTTTTTTAAACACCATGGAATATGAATATATAAACTATAATATTTTTTTTTATACATAAAAATTATATAATTGACCAAAATAAAGGAAAACAATCTGTACCTAAAAAATTTAACAAATATAAAACAATACTAATTATAAAAGGTGTTATATCTATATTATAAATAGGGGGAATATATACTTTTAAAGGTTCTAAAATTTGATCTGTTAATTTATTTAATACATGATCAAAATCATTATAATCTCTATTAAACCAACTAAATATAGAACGTATAGTTATTAACCAAAATATTAAATATCCAATAGATTTTATACCAGATAATAATGCTATAAGAACATACCATATCAAATATTTAGGGAAAATTCCTATTTGGAATGACATTAATAATGGATATCTTATAAGAAGAACAACAGCTAATATAATTAATGATGCTATTTCAATATTTTTAATATTAGGTATAAGTGATTGTATTGGTTTAACAATAGGTTGTGATATTACAGTAATAAATTGTATAAAAGAATTATAAGTATTATTCATAGACCAAATAATCCAAATTCTTAACAATAATATTGTTACAGTAATATCAAATATATTTTTAAATAAAAATGTTAATGTTAGCATAATTTCCTCAAAACAATTAATATTAATAAAATATATTTTTATATAATTATATTATTAAAAATAATATTTTTATTTTATAAAATATCATTATTTAGTAAAATAATTTAAATAAATGTATATTTTCTATAATTTAAAATTAAATAATAAATTATTTTATATTTCTAATATAAATAATTATTTAATTAAAAATATTAATGGTAATATTGTTAATTATTTTCAAACCAACTTTGAAGTATAACTGATGCTGATAAAGAATTTATATCATTTTTTTTTAACATTTTCCATCCTCCATTTGTAAATAAAATATTTTTAGCTTCAATAGTAGTTAAACGTTCATCATGTAATTCTATATCTAAATTAAATTTATTTTTTATAAGATATGCAAATTTTTTAGTTAATATTGTAATATTTTGTTCACTACCATTCATATTTAATGGTAATCCAATTATTATTTTTTTAGGTTTCCAATATTCTATTATTATTTGAAATTTATTCCAGCAAGTTTTTCCTTCTTTATTATTTTTGATTTTTTTTAATGTATGAGCTATTCTAATAATAGTATTTCCAACAGCTACACCTATATTTTTAGTTCCATAATCAAAAGCTAATAAAGTTATATTTTTTTTATTTAAAATCATATTATTAAAATAATTTTTAGTTTTATTATTCTTTTTTGTAAAAAATTTTTTATAAAATATTAATTTTTAATTAATATATTATTTTTTTGACTTTTATAAACTAAATATATTGCTTTCTATATATTTTATAAGTCATAATAGAAAGATTATGTCATAATAATTTCTATAAAATAATTATTATTTATAATGTATAATATCATATAGGTCCTCTCAAAGCTATTTTAAAGTTTGTAGAAGGTTATTTTAATTTTTTAAATTAGAGGCACTGGTCTAATAATGCAGAACCAAAGAATTCGTATTCGTCTAAAAGCTTTTGATCATCGTTTAATAGATCAATCTACCACTGAAATAGTTGAAACTGCTAAACGTACTGGTGCACAAGTACATGGTCCTATACCATTGCCTACACAAAAAGAACGATTTACAATTTTAATTTCTCCTCATGTTAATAAAGATGCTCGTGATCAATATGAAATTCGTACTCATAAACGTTTAGTTGATATTGTAGAACCTACAGAAAAAACTGTAGATGCTTTAATGCGCTTAGATTTAGCTGCAGGTGTAGATGTACAAATTAGTTTAGGTTAAAATATTATTATTTTAAATATTATTTTGTGAGGTTGAACAATAATGATTGGTTTAATCGGTAAAAAATTAGGAATGACTCGTATTTTTACTGAAGATGGTATATCTATTCCTATAACGGTAATAAAATTTGAATCTATTCGCATTACTCAAATAAAAACTGTTGTAAATGATGGATATGATGCAATTCAAATGACTACAGGTGAAAAAAAAACTAGTCGTTTAAATAAATCTGAAGCAGGACATTTTGCTAAAGCAAAAATTAAAGCTGGATATATATTATGGGAACATCGTTTTCTAGTTAAAAATAAAAATATATTCCATATAGGTCAAAATATAACTATTAAAATTTTTAATAAAATAAAAAGAGTAGATGTAACCGGAATTTCTAAAGGAAAAGGTTTCTCTGGTACAGTAAAAAGATGGAATTTTAAAACTCAAGATGCCAGTCATGGAAATTCATTATCTCATAGAGTTCCTGGATCTATTGGTCAAAATCAAACACCAGGAAAAGTATTTAAAGGTAAGAAAATGGCAGGTCAATTAGGGAATAAAAAAATTACTACTCAAAATTTAAATATAATTAAATTAGATATAAAAAAAAATTTATTATTAATTAAAGGTGCTATTCCTGGATTTACTGGTAGTAATGTTATGGTTAAACCTGCTATTAAAACTTATCTTAAAATCTGAAAAATTTAACTTTCAGGAATCAAAATGGAAATTATAACAAAAGATACAAAAAAGATAGTAATATTATCAGATAGTGTTTTTAATAAACATTATAATAAATCTTTAATACATCAAGTATTGGAATCTTATAGAACAATTGGTAGACAAGGAACAAAAGCACAAAAAAATAGAGGTGAAGTTAAAGGATCTGGTAAAAAACCATGGAGACAAAAAGGTACTGGTAAAGCTAGAGCTGGTTCAGTAAAAAGTCCTCTTTGGCGTTCCGGTGGTGTAACTTTTGCTTCTAAAAATAAAATATATTATAAAAAAATTAATAAGAAGATGTATCGTAATGCATTAAAAAGTATTTTTTCAGAACTTATTAGAGAAAATAGAATAATTTTATTAAGTAATTTAAATATAAAACAACCTAAAACTAAAATATTAATAGAAAAATTTAAAAAATTTTTTTTAAAAAAAATAATTATTATTACTATATCTATAGATAAAAATTTATTTTTAGCATCTCGTAATTTACATAATATACAAATAAAAAATTCAATGAATGTAAATCCAGTTTGTTTAATTAATGCTGATAAAGTTATTATTACTATAAAAGCAATTAAACATATAGAGGAAATATTAACATGATTTTAACTGAACGTTCTTTTAAGATTTTACAAACTGTTCATGTATCTGAAAAATCTTCTTTAGCAATAGAAAAAACAAATATTTTTACTATTAAAGTATCAAAAAAGGCAAATAAAAAAGATATAAAAATAGCTATTCAAAAAATTTTTAATATTAGAATTAAAAATGTTAATACTTTAATAGTTAAAGGAAAAACAAAAAAAAATAAAAATAATACATATCATCGTAATGACTGGAAAAAAGCATATATTTCTTTACAAAAAGGTCAAAGTATAGATTTTAATATAAATAAAAACTAATAAAAAGTATAAATATGACAATTATTAAATGCAAACCTACATCTCCTGGTAGGAGACATATGGTTAAGGTTGTAAATCCTTTTTTATATAAAGGTAAACCTCTTAAATCTAAAATAAAGAAGAAAAATAAATCTGGTGGACGTAATAATCATGGACATATAACAACTAGACATATAGGAGGAGGACATAAAAAAAAATATCGTATTATAGATTTTAAAAGAAATAAAGATTCAATTCCAGGAATTATTGAACATATTGAATATGATCCTAATCGTTCTGCAAATATTGCATTAATTAAATATAATGACGGAGAAAAACGTTATATATTATCACCTAAAAATTTAAAAGTAGGTGATATTATCCAATCAGGAATAAATGCTGAGATTAAAATAGGTAATACATTACCAATGAATAATATTCCTGTAGGATCTATTTTACATAATATAGAAATGAAACCAGGTAAAGGTGGTCAAATAGCCAGAGCTGCTGGAACATATGTACAATTAATAGCAAAAGAAGGTTTATACGTTACTTTACGTTTACGATCTGGAGAGATAAGAAAAATAAAATCTAATTGCAGGGCAACATTAGGAGAAATTGGGAATAATGAACATATGTTAAAGTCTTTAGGTAAAGCTGGAGCTAAAAGATGGAGAGGAATTAGACCTACTGTAAGAGGTACTGCAATGAATCCTATAGATCACCCACATGGTGGAGGAGAAGGAAAAAATTTTGGTAAACATCCTGTAACTCCATGGGGAATCCAAACTAAAGGTAAAAAAACAAGAAATAATAAAAGAACAGAAAAATATATTCTTCGTCATCGTAATAAATAATAAGAGGTAATTTTAATTATGCCACGTTCTTTAAAAAAAGGTCCTTTTATTGATCATCATCTATTTAAAAAGGTTGAAAAAGCAATAGAACAAGGAAATAAAAAACCATTAAAAACTTGGTCTAGAAGATCTACTATATTTCCTAATATGATTGGATTAACAATAGCTGTTTACAATGGACGTCAACATATTCCTGTTTTTATTTCAGATGAAATGGTAGGACATAAATTAGGTGAATTTTCTCCAACTCGTACTTATAGAGGACATAGTGCTGATAAAAAAATAAAAAAAACAATAAAAAAATAAAAATAAAAATTATTAAAGGATAAAAATGGAAGTTTTAGCAAAACATTTATATTCACGATCTTCTGCTCAAAAATTAAGATTAGTTGCTAATCTTATAAGAGGTAAAAAAGTATCAAAAGCTTTTGATATTTTAAATTTTTCTAATAAAAAAGCATCTATTCTTATTAAAAAAGTATTAAATTCAGTTGTATCTAACGCAGAACATAATAACGGAATTGATATTGATAATTTAAAAATATCAAAAATTTTTATTGATGTAGGATCTAATATGAAACGTATTATGCCACGTGCTAAAGGACGTTCCGATCGTATTTTAAAATATACAAGCCACATTACTATAATTGTATCTGATGATAATAATCTTAATTAAGGAAATATAAATAATGGGTCAAAAAACACATCCTAATGGTTTAAGATTAGGTATTATTAAAACATGGGATTCTACTTGGTTTGCTAATACAAAAGATTTTGCTAATAATTTGTATAGTGATTTTAAAGTAAGAAAATTTTTAAATAAAAAATTGATTAAAGCATCAGTTTCTCGTATTACAATTGAACGACCTTCAAAAAGTATTAGAGTAACAATACATACAGCTAGACCTGGAATAGTAATAGGAAAAAAAGGAGAAGATGTAGAAAAACTTAGAAAAATTATTTCTCAAATATCTGGAGTACCTACACAGATTAATATTACTGAAATTCGCAAACCAGAATTAGAAGCTAAATTAGTTGCTGATAATATTTCAACTCAATTAGAAAAAAGAGTTATGTTTAGAAGAGCTATAAAAAGAGCTGTACAAAACTCAATGAGATTAGGAGCATTAGGAGTAAAAGTAGAAGTTAGTGGACGTTTAGGTGGAACTGAAATAGCTCGTACAGAATGGTATAGAGAAGGTAGAGTACCATTACATACTTTACGTGCTGATATAGATTTTAGTTTAGCTGAAGCTAATACAACTTATGGTGTAATTGGTATTAAAGTTTGGATTTTTAAAGGAGAAATATTAGGTAATATTATTAATCAAAATCAAAAAGTAAAGAAATTAATTTTACAACCTAAAAAAAAACGTAATAAAGGAAGAAAATAAAAGAGGATTTTTATATGTTGCAACCAAAAAAAACAAAATTCAGGAAAATGCATAAAGGAAGAAATAAAGGAATAGTTGTAGGAATGAATATTAATTTTGGATCTTATGCATTAAAAGCAATTCATAGAGGAAGAATTACTGCAAGACAAATAGAGTCCGCAAGAAGAGCTATTAGTAGAGCAATGAAAAGACAAGGGAAAATATGGATTAGAATTTTTCCTGATAAACCTATAACGGAAAAACCATTAGAAGTTCGTATGGGTAAAGGTAAAGGAAATGTTGAATATTGGGTAGCATTAGTACAACCAGGAAGAATATTATATGAAATAGATGGTATATCAGAAAAATTAGCTCGAGAAGCTTTTAAATTAGGATCAGCAAAATTACCAGTAAAAACTATTTTTTTAAATAAAAAAAATATAATAAAAATATTATGAATACAAATACTTTATTCAAAAAAAATATTCAAGAATTAAGAAAAGAATTACTTAATTTATTTAGAGAACAATTTAATTTAAAAATACAATTAAAATCAGGTAATCTTAAACAAACTCATTTATTAAAAAAATCTAAAAAAAATATAGCAAGAATTAAGACTATTTTATCACAAAAAAAGATAATAAAAAATGCAAAATAAAATTAAAATTTTAAAAGGAAAAGTAGTAAGTAATAAAATGAATAAATCTATTGTAGTACATATTAATAGACTTATAAAACATCCAATTTATGGAAAATTTATAAAAAGAACAACAAAATTACATGTTCATGATGAAAAAAATAAATGTAATATAGGAGATTTTGTTGAAATAAAAGAATGTAGACCTATATCAAAAACAAAATCTTGGATTTTAGTAAATATTATTAAAAAATTAATAATATAAAATATTTTTATAAATTTTAATTAATTTTTTATATAAATTATTAATAGAAAATTATTGTTTTAATAAAAAGGTGATTATAATCATGATACAAGAACATACTATATTAAGTGTTGCAGATAATTCAGGAGCTCGTAGTGTAATGTGTATAAAAGTATTAGGAGGATCACGTCGTCGTTATGCTAATATTGGTGATATAATTAAAATAACTGTAAAAGAAGCTACTCCAAAAGGGAAAGTAAAAAAAGGTGATGTATTAAAAGCTGTTATTGTAAGAACAAAAAAAGGAATACGTCGTCCTGACGGTTCAATTATTCGTTTTGATAATAATGCATGCGTATTATTAAATGATACTAATGAACAGTTAATAGGAACAAGAGTTTTTGGTCCTGTTACAAGAGAATTAAGAAATGAGAAATTTATGAAAATCATTTCATTAGCTTCAGAAGTAATTTAAATAGGATAGTAAAAAATTATGGCATCTAAAATACGTTGTAATGATGAAGTTATTATTTTAATAGGTAAAGATAAAGGTAAAAAAGGTAAGGTAAAATATTTTTTAAATTCTGAATTAGTAATAGTAGAAGGTATAAATTTAATTAAAAAACATATAAAATCTAATCCTTCTAATTCTAATGTAGGTGGAATAATAGAAAAAGAAAATTTTATTCATGTTTCTAATATAGCTATATTAAATATTAAAACTGGAAAACCTGATCGTATAGGTTTTAAATTAGTAAAAGGTAAAAAATTACGTTTTTTAAAATCTAATAATGAAATTATTTAATAATTAGGTAATATGTATTATGTCAAAATTATATAATTACTATAAAAATGAAATAGTAAAAAAATTAATATATAGTTTTAAATACTACTCTATTATGCAAGTTCCTCGTATAAGTAAAATTACTTTAAATATGGGTGTAGGAAATATTATTTCTGATAAAAAACATTTAGATAATGCAATAAACGATTTAACTGTTATTAGTGGACAAAAACCTATAATTACTAAAGTTCATAAATCAATAGCAGGATTTAAAATTAGACAAGGATATCCTATAGGATGTAAAGTTACTTTACGTGGTAAAAGAATGTGGTATTTTTTTGAACGTTTATTATTTATTGCAATACCTAGGATAAGAGATTTTAGAGGATTATCTAAAAAATCATTTGATGGTTATGGTAATTATAATATAGGAATAAAAGAACAGATTATTTTTCCTGAAATTAACTTTGATAAAATTGATCATGTTCGTGGTTTAGATATTTCTATAACTACTACTGCTCATTCTAATAATGAAGGTTATGCTTTACTTCAAGCATTAAAATTTCCATTTCGTAATTAAAGGTTTTAAATTATGGCAAAAGAATCTATAAAAGCTCGTGAAATTAAAAGAATAAAATTAGCAAAAAAATTTTTTATAAAAAGAAAAAAACTTAAAAAAATAATATCTGATATAAATGTATCAGAAAAAGTTCGTTGGGATGCTATTTTTAAATTACAATCTTTACCAAGAGATTCTAGTATTTCTAGACAACGAAATAGATGTAAACAAACAGGAAGGCCACATGCATTTCTAAGAAAATTTGGTTTAAGTAGAATTAAAGTACGTGAATCTGCAATGAAAGGAGAAATTCCTGGATTAAAAAAAGCTAGTTGGTAAAAATATTTTTTGAAATATATTATAGGTTATAAAATATGAGTATACAAAATCCTATTGCTGATATGTTAACAAGAATTCGCAATGGTCAATTATCAAAAAAATTAAAAATTATAATGCAATATTCAAAAATTAAACAATCAATTGCAATGGTTTTAAAAAATGAAGGATATATAAAAGATTATAAAATTATAAAAAACCATATTTCTAATTTAGAAATTTATTTAAAATATTTTAAAGGAAAAGCTGTTATAGAAAATATAAAATGTATAAGTCGTCCTGGATTAAGAATTTATCAAAGAAAAAATAATTTACCCCAAGTTATGTCTGGATTAGGTATTGCCATTATTTCTACATCAAAAGGGATAATGACTGATTATACTGCTCGTAACTATGGAATAGGTGGAGAAATAATTTGTTATATTTCATAATCAATATAATAAGGTATTAAAATGTCTAGAATAGCTAAAAATCCTATTTATATCCCTGATAATGTAAAAATAATTATAAATAAACAACAAATAATTGTTCAAGGAGAAAATGGTATATTAAAAAAAAAAATTAATTCGTTAATAAAAATTGAAATTCATAATAAAAAATTATTATTTATACCTAAAATAAATAATAATGATTCTTGGTCATATGCTGGAACTTCAAGATCTATATTAAATTCTATGATTATAGGAGTTACTCAAGGTTTTTCTAAAAAACTTATTTTATCTGGTATAGGGTATAAAGTTTCTATTAATAAAAATATTTTAGATTTAATGTTAGGATATTCTCATTCAATTTACTATACTTTACCTAAAGGAATAATAGCAAATTGTATTAATCAAAATGAAATAATATTAAAAAGTTCTGATAAACAATTATTAGGTCAAGTAGCTGCTGATATTAGATCATATAGAATTCCTGAACCTTATAAAGGAAAAGGTATTAGATATAGTTATGAACAAGTAAAAATTAAAGAAATTAAGAAAAAATGAGGATAAATAAATTAAATATTATGAATAAAAAAAAAAATATTCGGATTAAAAGAATAACTAAATCACGAAAAATTTTTTATAAATTAAAAGCTACGCGTTTAGTTATACATCGTACTTCACGTCATATCTATGCTCAGATAATATCTTCTACAAATAAAGTTTTAATAACAGCTTCTACTTTAGAAAAAAATATTAATAAAAAACTATCATATACGGGTAATATAGAAGCTGCTATTGTCATAGGTAAAAAAATTGCAAAAAGATCAATCAATAAAGGTATTATGAATATTTCATTTGATAGGTCAGGATTTAAATATCATGGTCGTATTAAAGCATTAGCAAACGCTGCTCGTGATTTAGGTCTTCAATTTTAATTATTTAATGTTAAAGGAATGATAAAATGCCTATTTATGATAATAAAAATCAAAATAATGAATTAAAAGAAAAACTTATTTCTGTAAATAGAGTATCTAAAACTGTTAAAGGAGGTAGAATATTTTCATTTACAGCATTAACTGTTGTTGGTAATGGTAAAGGTCGTGTTGGTTTTGGATATGGTAAATCTAGAGAAGTTCCTAGTGCAATACAAAAAGCTATGGAAAAAGCAAGAAAAAACATGATTAATATTATATTAAATAATAATACGTTACAATATCCTGTTAAAGGTAATCATACAGGTTCTTATATATTTATGAAACCTGCATATGAAGGAACAGGAATTATAGCTGGAGGTGCTATGAGAGCTGTATTAGAAGTTACTGGTATTTATAATGTATTAGCTAAAGCTTATGGTTCTACTAATCCTATTAATATAGTTAAAGCTACTATAAAAGGTTTATCTAGTATGAAATCACTAAAAATGATTGCAGCTAAAAGAGATAAATCTATAGAACAAATAAAAAGGAATATGAAAAATGTTAAAAAATATTAAAATTACACAAATTAAAAGTTCGATAGGAAGAATACCAAAACATAAAGCAACTTTAACTAGTTTAGGATTAAAACATATTGGACATACAGTAATTAAAAAAAAAACTCCTATAATTCTCGGTATGATTAAAAAAATTTTTTATATGCTTAAAATAGGTAATTAAAATGTATTTAAATACTTTATCTCCTGCTTTAGGATCTAAAAATAATAAAAAACGTTTAGGACGTGGTATAGGTTCAGGTTTGGGAAAAACTAGCGGTAGAGGTCATAAAGGACAAAAATCTCGTTCTGGTTGTAAAATAAATAAATCTTTTGAAGGAGGACAAACTCCTTTACATAGAAGATTACCAAAATTTGGTTTTCAATCACGTAAAAAAATTTTTTATAAAGAAGTTAAATTAAGTGATTTAAATAAAATTAAAAGTAATATTATTGATTTAAATACTTTAAAATTATTTAAAATTATTAGTAATAAAATTAAATATGTTAAAATTATAAATACTGGAAAAATTTTTATACCAGTAAAAATTGTTAAATTACGTTGTACAAAAAAAGCAAAAATTTCTATTGAAAAATTAGGTGGAAAAATAGAGGAATAAAAAAGCAATGATAAAACCATTTTCTAAATTAGATTTTCAAAGTACTAAAAAAGGTTTTAATGAATTAAAACAAAGATTCATATTTTTAATTATTGCTTTAATTATTTTTCGTATAGGATCTTTTATCCCTATACCAGGTATAAATTTAAATATATTAAATAAATTAATTAGAAATCAAAATGGTACTATTATTGATATGTTTAATATATTTTCTGGAGGAGCTTTAAGCAGAGCTTCTATTTTAGCTTTAGGAATTATGCCATATATTTCAGCATCTATTATACTTCAATTATTAAGTGTACTTCATCCTAAATTAATTGCTTTAAAAAAAGAAGGAGAAGTTGGTAGACGTAAAATTAACACATATACTAAATATACTACATTAATTTTATCTATTATACAATCTATAGGTATAGTAACAGGATTACCTAAAATATCAGGAATGCAAAATTTAATTTTAAATCCTGGAATATGTTTTTTTTGTATTTCCGTACTAAGTTTAGTTACAGGAACTATATTTTTAATGTGGTTAGGTGAACAAATTACAAATAAAGGAATTGGTAATGGTATTTCAATGATTATTGTTATAGGTATTATTTCTAATTTACCATCTGCTATTGGCCATACAATAGAACAAATTAAAGAAGGAGATTTAAATTTTTTTATAGTATTAATAATTTTATTAATAATCTTTACTATTACTTTTTTTGTTGTTTTTATGGAAAGAGGTCAAAGAAAAATAACAGTTAATTATGCTAAAAGATATAATATAAGAAATATATATAAAGAACAAAATACTCATTTACCATTAAAAATTAATATGTCTGGTGTAATACCTGCAATATTTTCTTCTAGTATTATTTTATTTTTCGTAACAATAATATCTTGGTTTGGTAATAGTACTGGATGGGAATGGCTTAAAAATATTGCTATTATTTTACAACCTAAACAAATGTTTTATATGATATTATATGTTTCATTAATTATATTTTTTTGTTTCTTTTATACTATTTTAGTATTTAGTCCAAAAGAAACAGCAGATAATTTAAAAAAATCAGGAGCTTATATTCCAGGTATACGTCCAGGAGAACAAACTGCAAAATATATTAAAAAAATTATTTTAAGATTAACATTAACAGGAGGAATATATATGAGTTTTATATGTTTAATACCTGAATTTTTACGTAACATAATAAATGTTCCTTTTTATTTTGGTGGAACATCATTATTAATAGTAGTAGTAGTTATTATGGATTTTATAACTCAAATACAGACATTAATTATGTCAACTCAATATGAATCTATGTTAAAAAAAATTAATTTAAAATCATAAATATAAAAATAAAATTTTAAATAAAAAATTTATTTTTATAAAGAGGATGTGTATTATATTATGAAAGTACGTACTTCTGTTAAAAAATTATGTCGTGATTGTAAGATTATTCGTCGTAATAGGGTAGTTCGTGTTTTTTGTAAAAAAGATCCTAAACATAAACAACGTCAAGGTTAAATTTAATAATCATTAATTTTATTTTTTTATTAAATTTAACTTATATATTTATTAATATTAATTATTAAATAAATTATTTTTATTTTTAATAAAATTATTATTTTATAATAAAGGAGTAAATGTGGCTCGTATAGCCGGAGTTAATATTCCTAATAATAAACATATTAGGGTTGCATTACAATATATTTATGGAATTGGAAATTCTCATTCTATACATATTTGTAAAATTATAAATATTAGTCAGTATACTAAAATAAGTTTATTAACAGATAAACAAATAGATTTATTACGAGAAGAAGTATCTAAATTTACAGTAGAGGGTGATTTAAGAAGAGAAATTAATTTAAATATTAAGAGATTAATTGATTTAGGATGTTATCGTGGACTAAGACATCGTAAAGGTTTACCAGTAAGGGGTCAACGTACTAAAACAAACGCACATACTAGAAAAAAATTTCGTAAATTTTTTAAAAAAAAATAATTTTATTGAGATATTAAAATGAAAAAAAAACAAGTCTCTAAATTAAAAAAAAATATTAAAAAACAAATAATAGATGGTATTGCTCATATACATGCTTCTTTTAATAATACTATTGTTACTATTACAGATAGACAAGGAAATTCATTAGGATGTGCTACAGCAGGAGGATCTGGATTTAGAGGTTCTCGTAAATCAACTCCATTTGCTGCACAAGTAGCAGCAGAACGTTGTGCTGAGTTTGTAAAAGATTATGGTATAAAAAATCTTGAAGTTATGGTAAAAGGACCAGGTCCAGGAAGAGAATCAACAATTAGAGCATTAAATAATGCTGGTTTTCGTATTACAAATATTACTGATATTACACCAATTCCTCATAATGGTTGTCGTCCTCCAAAAAGAAGAAGAGTATAATAATTATATTAAAGAGAATAAAATGGCTAAATATTTAGGACCTAAATTAAAATTAAGTAGAAGAGAAGGCACAGATTTATTTTTAAAATCTAATATTCGTAATATTGATACAAAATGTAAAATAGAACAAACACCTGGACAACATGGTATGAAAAAATCTAGATTGTCCGATTATGGTATACAATTAAGAGAAAAACAAAAAGTTCGTCGTATATATGGTATATTAGAAAAACAATTTCGTAGCTATTATAAAAAAGCATTAAGATTAAAAGGAAATACAGGATTTAATTTATTATGTTTATTAGAAAAAAGATTTGATAATATTTTATATAGAATGGGGTTTAGTGTTACTAGATCAGAAGCAAGACAACTTATATCTCATAAATCTATAAAAATTAATAATCATATTGTTAATATACCTTCTTATCAATTAAGTATTAATGATAAAATATCAATATGTGAAAAATCAAAAAAACAAACAAGAATTAAAGCTGCTATAGAACTTTTTAATCAGCGTGAAAAATCAAATTGGTTAGAAGTTGATATCAATAAGATGGAAGGAATATTTAAATATGTTCCAGAACGTTCTGATTTATCATCAGATATTAATGAACATTTAATAATTGAATTATATTCAAAATAATTTTATAAATTGAGAGATTATAAATGCATAATTCTGTAACTGAATTTTTAAAACCTCGTTTAGTTGATATTAAAAAAATTAATAAAACTACTATTAGTGTTACTCTTGAACCTTTAGAAAGAGGTTTTGGACATACGCTTGGAAATGCATTAAGGCGTATTTTATTATCTTCTATGCCAGGATATGCTGTTACTGAAGTAGAAATTGAAGGAATATTACATGAATATAGTACTAAAGAAGGAGTTCAAGAAGATATTATTGAAATTTTATTAAATT